>JASUSO010000076.1 GCA_030446015.1 Methanobacteriota archaeon | reverse complement strand
AGACCGTGTAAGAGACCGGCGCCCGGAAACGGTTGAAGATACTCCGGATCGGGGGTTTGTAGACATGGAGGAGCTGCAGCCCCATCAGGATCATCAGGACCCCGCCGATCCCCCACGCAACGCTCTCGTTCAGGAAGAGGAGGTACTCGCCGACAAAGCCCGCGGCCGCACCGAGCGGGAGGAGGACGAGGACGGTCCCAAACGAGAACGCGGTCGTCAGCCGAAGGATCCCGGCAAGCGTGAGATCCGTCTTACCGCTCGTCAGATACCCGATCAGGCCGAGGCAGAGGACGCTGTTGCAGGGACAGACCCCGGCAATGAGGCCGAAGATAAAGATCCCGAGGACCGAGGGGTCGAAGGAGGCCACGAAGAGAGGTTGGACCGGGGACGAGAATATACCAGTGGTTCCGGCCGTCTATCATCACCATGGCTTGTGTCAGGATGTCCTGCTATCCAAAACCCGCTGGATACCAAAAAGAACGACTGCATCCTCGCAAAAAATCCAAACTGGTGTATGGAGAAGTATTTCAGAGCGGAGATACTATAACCATCTGAAGAACAATGGTCCCGTGGGAGCTCATATTCGCCGTCGTTCCAGGTCTGATCCTCTTCTTCTACGGGATAGAAAACTTCTCCCGGGAACTCCTGGCGGTCGGGAAGAGCAGCTTCAGCATCATCCTCGGCAGGGTGACCGCGTGGCCGATCGTCGGCGCACTCATCGGCGCCGTCGTCACCGCCCTCGTCCAGTCGAGCGCCGCGACGACGATCGTCACCCTCGGGCTCGTCAACGCCGGGACGCTCTCGTTCAACCAGAGCCTCGGGATCATCATCGGCTCGAACATCGGGACGACCATCACCGCCCAGCTCGTCGCCTTCAAGATGACGGCGTTCGGGGCGGTGCTGATCCCGGTCGGGTTCCTCGTCGGAGCCTTCGGCGGGCGCTACAAGTTCCTCGGAAAACCCCTCTTCTACTTTGGTCTCGTCTTCTTCAGCCTCAACCTCATCTCGACGTCGCTTGCGCCGTTCCAGAGCGATCCCGAGATCATCGGGTTCATCACGGAGTTCTCGGCGCTCCCGCTCGCCATCCTGATCGGGTTCCTCTTCACCGCGATGGTCCAGTCGAGCGCCGTAACGACCGGCCTTACCGTCGTCCTCGCCCAGCAGGGGCTGCTCACCCTCCCGCAGGCGATCCCGATCCTGCTCGGCGCAAACATCGGCTCGACCACGACGGGCCTGCTCGCCTCAAGCAAGATGGGCCTCCACTCACGGAGAGCGGCGGTCGCTCACTTCATCTTTAACCTCGGAGGGGTGCTCCTGATCCTGCCCGTCCTCGGGCCGTTCACCGAGCTCGTGACGGCGATCGGCGGGACAGAGGCGCAGATGGTAGCAAACGCCCACCTCCTCTTCAACCTGATCACGGCAGGCGTCTTCCTCCTCGGCATCAACCAGTTCGGGCGGATCGTTGAGAGGGTGGTGCCCGGGAGCGAGCCCGAGGTCCTGATGCGGACCCGCCACCTCGAGGATGGTCTCCCCGAGGATACAAGAGCGGGGTTTGAACTGATCCAGATGGAGCTCAAGCACGCCCACGAGGTGACGCTCGACCTCTTCCGGGCGGCGATGACCTACCTTGCCACGGGCAGGGATTCGGACTACCAGATGGTCGAGCGGCTCAAGAACCTGAACAGTTACCTAGACAGGAGGATCGAGCAGGCCCTCCGCACGATCTCCACGCGATCGCTCTCGGAGCAGGAGGCGACCGCGGTGGTCTTCCTTGTCCGGATGTCAAACGAGATCGGGCGGCTCGGGTATCTCGGGGCAGATCTCGGGGAGTTCTTCCGGAGAACGGTCGAAAGCGGAAACAGCGCCTCCACCGCCTGGAAACAGAAGATCGAGAGCGTCTACCGGATCCTCGACGGGAACATCGTCGGGCTCGGGCTCCTCTTCCCCCGGATCCAGGATACGACCGTCGCGGAACTCCGCGGCCGGGACGTCGAACTCCAGCGCGTCATCAACGAGCATTACCGCAGGCAGCTTGCAAGCCTCAAGCAGGAGGGTGACTTCGGAAACAGCCGCTACCTCGAGGTCCTCTCGATCATCGAGGCGGCCAACGCCAAGGTGCGGGATCTGCGCAAACTTGCCGAGCGCTACTCCACCGAGGTGGGCGTGACGCCGCCTGCGTCAGTCGGCGTGGACGACCCGCTTTCGCTGCGCAATCCGGTAGCCGGAGACGACCTGGAGAGAGTCCCCGACCTCCCGGTCGAGGGCCGGATCCCCGGTGTCCACGTAGAGGACGGGGGTGGCCTGGAGTTTTCCGGGGGTCGCGACCGCGATCAGGTTCGATAGCCCGGTTCGCCGGATCACCGCTGGGCTGATCTGCTGGTTCCCTCGCCCGAGGACGAACCCCTGGACGCCGATGGGGCTCACGACGATCTTTGCCCGCGGAGATCGTTCAAGGAGGGCAAGGAGCGTCTTCTCGTCGGCGTTCCGGGCGAGAATTTCGCCGTCTCGGACGGCGTCGACCCCTAGAAGCGTCGGAGTCAGTCCAAGCCGTTCCATGATCCGGGCGGTCGTGCTCCCGGCGCCGATGATATAGAGGGTATCGGGGAGCATGATCTCGGCGATGAACGCCGCGATATCGTCCTTTGCCCGCTCCTCGTCCTGCTCCTCGAAGACCTGCTTGCCCCCTTGCGTCCGCTCCGCGATGTAGGGGACGCAGGCATACCCATAAAGGCGAGCAGCCAGCCGTCCCGAGCGGTAGGCCTCCTCGTCGACGTCCATCACCTCGGAGTCGCGGCAGGGGATCTCGCCCGCCCGGCGGACGAGGTCGGCCGCGGCCGCCGGGGTGACCGCAAAGACCGCCGAGTACATCTTCACCCCGGCGGGGATGCCAAGGATGGGGACCGAGCGGCCCACGGCGTCGAAGACGTCCCGGGCCGTCCCGTCCCCGCCGCAGAAGAGGATGAGGTCGACCCCGGCATCGAGGAACGCCCGGCAGGCGGCCCTGGTGTCGGCGGCGGCGGTCGGGACGGCGGGGCAGTAGAGGACGGTGGAACGGCCAATTCCGGCCGCCGCGAGGACGTCCTCGCCCATCGGGGCTGCAGCCGTATACCAGTGGATCTCCTCGCCCCCAAGACGGGAGAGGGCCTCGACGGCCCGGGCGGCAGCGCGGGGGACGGCCCCGCGGCGGAGGGCCTCCTCCACCTGCCCGTCCGTCCCCGCGAGCCCCACAGCGCCGCCCATCCCGGCAATGGGGTTGACCAGGAGACCGATCGCCTTTCTCATCCCTCAACCCTTTCCCGCCGGAGGATATCAGGTTCGGGGTCGGGGGCAAACCCGCGCCGGAGCCGGGCGATGACCGTCCGGAGGGCCGCGTGCATCCCCGCCTCGTCGCCGAGGTGCTCCTCGATCGTCCGGACAAGCGCGCTTCCCACGATAACACCGTCCGCACCGGCGGCCACGACGGTCCGGACGTGCTCCGGGCGCGAGATCCCGAACCCGACAGCGAGGGGGAGGGCCGTCTTCTCCCGGACCGCACCGACGAGACGGGCGATACCGGGCGAAAGACGGTCGCGCTCCCCGGTGACCCCCTCGATCGAGATGATGTAGACGAACCCCGAGGCACCGTAGAGGATCGCACGCTGCCGATCCGGCGAGGTCGTCGGGGCGACGAGGGCGATCCGGTCGATCCCGTACCGGGCGGCAAACGGCGCGACCTCGTCCGACTCCTCGACGGGAAGGTCGACGACGAGGACGCCGTCCGCACCGGCGGCCGCAGCCTCGGCGAAGAACCGGTCGCCCCCCCGGCGGTGGATGATGTTGTAGTAGGTAAAGAGGACGACGGGGAGCGCCGGCGCATACTCCCTGACCTCCCGGACGAGGGCAAAGGCGGTCTCTGGGGTGGCCCCCGCCCGGAGGGCGCGGACGTGTGCCCGCTCGATCACGGGGCCGTCCGCCACCGGGTCGGAGTAGGGGATCGCGATCTCGAGGAGGTCAACCCTCGCATCGATCATCGTCTTTGCCACCCGGAATGACGCCTCGATGCCCGGGTCCCCGGCGACGGTAAACCCTATGAGGACCGGGCTCTTTTTGGCAAAGAGCGCCTCGATCCGGCTCATGCCGCGCCCCCGCAAAGGTTTGCGACGTCCGCGACGTCCTTGTCGCCCCTGCCGGAGAGGTTGACGACGATGATACCGTCCTTATCCAGGTCGTCTGCCGCCCGGAGGGCGTAGGCGACCGCATGGGCGGACTCGAGCGCCGGGATGATCCCCTCGGTCCGGGAGAGGTAGCGGAAGGCGTGGAGCGCCTCGGCGTCGGTGACCGCCTCGTAGCGGACCCGCCCGGTGTCCTTCAGCATGGCATGCTCCGGCCCGACGGAAGGGTGATCGAGGCCGGCGGCGACGGAATGCGTCTCAAGAACCTGGCCGTCGCCGTCCTGGAGGAGGTAGGAGAGCGCTCCCTGGAAGACCCCGACCGAACCTGCCGTGAGCGAAGCGCTGTGGCGGCCGGACGCAAGCCCCTCGCCGCCGGCCTCGACCCCGACGAGGCGCACGTCGTCGTCGAGGAACGGGTGGAAGATGCCGATCGCGTTCGAGCCCCCGCCGACGCAGGCGACGATGGTGTCGGGGAGCCGCCCTTCCCGCTCGAGGATCTGCCGCCGCACCTCCCTCCCGATGACCGACTGGAAATCGCGGACGATCTGGGGGAAGGGATGCGGGCCGACGCAGGAGCCGAGCAGGTAGTGGGTCTCCCGGAGGTTCTCCACCCAGTCGCGCATCGCGGCATTGATGGCATCTTTCAGCGTCCGCGTCCCGGAGGCGACCGGAATGATCCGGGCGCCAAGGAGCTCCATCCGGGCGACGTTGAGCGCCTGGCGCCGGGTGTCCACCTCGCCCATGTAGACCTCGACCGGGAGGCCGAGGACCGCGCCCGCGATCGCCGTCGCGACGCCGTGCTGCCCGGCGCCGGTCTCGGCGATCAGCCGGCGCTTACCCATGAACTTTGCCATGAGCGCCTGCCCGAGGGTGTTGTTCAACTTGTGCGCACCGCCGTGGAGGAGGTCTTCCCGCTTCAGATAGACCCGGCAGCCGAGGTCGCGGGAGAGGTTCTCGCAGTAGGTGAGCGGCGTCTCCCGCCCGGCGTACTCGTGGAGGTACCAGGAGAACCGGCGGGAGAACTCCGGGTCCTGGCGGATCCGCTCGTAGGTCTCCTCGAGTTCGATCAGCGCGCTCATCAGGGTTTCGGGCACGTACTGCCCGCCGTATACACCGTATCGTCCTGCTTTCATGGGTCTACCGTCCTGCACGCCTTCACGAACGCCCGCATGAGGCGCTCGTCCTTGACTCCCGGCGCCGCCTCGACGCCCGAGCAGACGTCGACGGCGTGCGGCCGGACGGAACGGATCGCCTCCGCCACGTTCCCGGGATCAAGCCCTCCCGCGAGGATGACCGGGACCGGGGAGGCGGCCACACATCGCCGGGCATACTCCAGGTCGAACGCCCGCCCTGTCCCGTGACTGTTATCGACGATCACCGCGTCGCAGTCGCCCCGGAGAGGATCGACGGGAGCAAGCATCCGGATGACCCGGACCCCGGCGTCCCGGGGGACCGGGAGATCGCCCGGGACCTGGACCGCGTCCGGCCGCAGAGTGAGGATCTTTCGGAGATCGTCTGGCCGGTCGGACGAGGTGACCGCCACCGTCGTCGCGAACGGCGAGACCGCCACAAAGATCTCCCGCGCCACGTCCAGACTCACGGATCGCGGCGAAGGGCTTGCAAGCACCACGCCGATCGCATCGGCCCCGGCCGCCACGGCAAGAAGCGCGTCGTGTACACTGGTCATGCCGCAGATCTTTACGCGAATACGAACCCCTCCAGCCTTCTGCGCCGGTCCCGCGCCGACATCAGGGCGGAACCGATCAGGAACGCGTCGCAGTGCCGGGAGAGGCACCGGACGTCGTAGGGCCACATGATGCCGCTCTCCGAGACCACGATCCTCCCGACGTCGCGGGCCGCCTGCGCGAGGCGAACGGTCGTCGAGAGGTCGATCGTCATCGTCGAAAGGTCGCGGTTGTTGATCCCGATGAGGGGTGCGTTCGTGGCGAGGGCCCGCTCCATATCGCTCCGGTCATGGACCTCGACGAGCGGCTCAAGCCCGAGCGCGAGCGCCCGGTCGACGAACGGGGGGAGGCGATCCCCAAGGAGGCGGGCGATCAGGAGGACGGCGTCGGCGCCGAGCGCCCGGGTCTCGGCGAGCTGGCGTTCGTCGATGATGAAGTCCTTCCTGAGGATGGGGAGAGAGACCGCACGCCGCACCCGGACGAGGTGGTCGGTGCTCCCCCCAAAGTAGGCGGGCTCGGTCAGGACCGAGATCCCGGCGGCCCCGGCGGCGGCGAACTCCCGTGCAATCGCCTCGGGGGTGCAGCCGTCGTGGATCCGCCCCCGCGACGGGGAGGCGTACTTCACCTCGGCGATAATCGCGCGTCTCTCCCGGCAGGCCCGGATGGCGGCCGCAAGGCTCCTGCAGGGCGCCCCCGTACCGCCCCCCGTCCCGAACTCCGGAAGGTCCAAAAGACGCTCGCGGGTCGATTGGACGATATCGTCGAGAATCATGCCGTCCCTCCTCCGGTCGCCTGGACCAGGCGGTCGAGCCGGTCGAGCGCGGCTCCCGAGTCGATCGAGACCTCGGCGCGGGCGATCCCGCCCGCAAGGTCGTCGGCCTTCCCGCCGAGGTAGATCGCCGCCCCGGCATTGAGGAGGACGATATCGCGGGTGGGGCCCTCCTTTCCCGAGAGGACGGAGAGGAGGATCGCGGCGTTCTCCTCCGGCCCGCCGCCCCGGATGGCAGAGATGGGCGAGCGCGGGATCCCGAACTCCGTGCAGTCGAGCGTATACGTCTCAACCTCGCCGTCCCGCAGCTCCGCAACCGTCGTCGGGCCTGCCGTCGCGATCTCGTCGAGGCCTGCCCCGTGGACGACCATCGCCCGCTCCGCCCCGAGATCCGCGAGCACCCGGGCGACCGGGAGGGCCAGGCGGGGGTCGTAGACGCCGAGGAGGTGGGCTCTCGCGCCAGCCGGGTTCGTGAGGGGGCCGAGGAGGTTAAAGACCGTCCGTATCCCGATCTCGCGCCTAACAAGCCGGGCATACTCCATTGCCGGGTGGTATGCCGGGGCGAAGAGGAACGCGATCCCGGCGGATGCAAGGACGTCCGCCACCTTCTTTGGCGGGATCGCGACGTTGACCCCGAGCGCCTCGAGGACGTCCGCCGACCCGCACCGGCTCGAGACCCCGCGGTTCCCGTGCTTCACGACCGGGACGCCCGCCCCGGCCGCGACGAATGCCGCGGCGGTACTGATGTTGAACGTCCCCGCACCGTCGCCCCCGGTCCCGCAGGTGTCCACCCGCGCCGCCGGACCCGGGAGGGAGACCGGGACCGCGGCCGCCCGCATCGCCCGGGCGAACGCCGCGATCTCGGCAACGGTCTCCCCCTTCATCCGGAGCGCCGTCAGGAGACCGCCGATCTGGGCGGGTGTCGCTGCGCCCCGCACGATCTCCCCCATCACCCCTTCCGCCTCGGCCGGGGAGAGGTCCGCGCCCGAGGAGACCCGGGCGATCGCCTCGCGGATCATGCCGCACCCCCCGGACCGAAGAGGAAGTTTGCCACCATCCGGGTTCCCTCGGTGGTGAGGATGCTCTCCGGGTGGAACTGCACCCCCTCGATGGGATACTCCCGGTGCCGGACGCCCATGATCACCCCGTCATTGCTGCGAGCGGTCACTGCAAGGCAGTCCGGGACGGATGCCGGGTCGATGACGAGCGAGTGGTAGCGGGCCGCGACGAAGGGATCGGGCACACCCGCATAGATCCCCGCACCGTCGTGCCGGATGATTGACCACTTCCCGTGCATCAGCCGGTCCGCCCGGACGATTCTAGCCCCGAAAGCAAGCCCGATCGCCTGGTGGCCGAGGCAGACCCCGAGTGTCGGGACAGTCCGGCTAAGGGAGCAGAGGACCTCGCGGTAGAGAACGGAGTCCCGGGGATGCCCCGGGCCGGGCGAGAGGACGATCCGGTCGAAGGACCCGGACCGGAGCACCTCAAACGGCGTATCGCTCTTTGCCATGACCGGCTCTGCCCCGAGCATCCCGATCTGCTGGCAGAGGTTGAAGGTGAAACTGTCGTAGCTGTCGATGACGAGCACCCGCATCACTCCACCTCCGCGCCGAGCGCCGCAAGCATCGCCCGCCCTTTGTTCTCGGTCTCGGTCCACTCCCTGCCGGGGTCGGAGTCGGCCACGATCCCGGCCCCCACCTGGACGGACGCGACGCCGTCCCGAACCAGGACCGTCCGGATGGCAATCGCAAAATCCATCGACCCGGAGAATCCGATATAGCCGACGGCCCCGGCGTAGAGCCCGCGCCGGGCCTTTTCCGTCTCGGCGATGATCTGCATCGCGCGGATCTTCGGGGCGCCCGAGACGGTTCCCGCGGGGAAGCAGGAGCGGAGGGCGTCGAACCGGTCGCATCCATCGCGGAGCGAGCCCGTGACCGTCGAGACGATGTGCTGGACGTGCGAGAACCGCTCGATGCTCATGAAATCCTCCACCGCGACGGTTCCGAAGGCCGAGACCGCCCCGATGTCGTTTCGGGCAAGGTCGACGAGCATGACGTGCTCCGCCCGCTCCTTCTCGTCGGCGAGGAGATCGGCGGCGAGCCGATCGTCCTCTGCCGCCGTCCGCCCCCGCGGCCGGGTGCCGGCGATCGGGACGGTCGTCACCCGACCGCCGTCCACCCGGACGAGCATCTCGGGGCTGCTCCCGGCGATCTGGCTGTCCCCAAAGTCCAGGTAGTACATGTAGGGGCTCGGGTTTGCTTCCCGGAGGCGCCGGTAGACGGAGAACGGATCGCCCTCGACCCGGCAGGCAAGCCGTCGGGAGAGGACAGCCTGGAAGATATCCCCCGCCGCGATATGCTCCTTTATCCGGAGGACCGCGTCCGAGAACTCGTTCTGTGTCAAGGACGAGATCGGGGCGTCGGCCCGGCACGGCTCGCCCGGAGGCGGCGGAGGGAGATCGCGGATCCGGGCAATCTCCTTGGCAACCGCCGTCCGGGCCCGGGCGAGTTCCGATTCCACGTCGGTACCACCGGCAAGAAGCACGTTTGCGATGACCGCAAGCCGCCCTCTCCTATGATCGAGGGCGAGGCAGTCTTGCGCCAGCACGAACCGGGCGACGGGTTCGTCGATCTCTCCTGCCCGACGTACCGGGTAGATGGAGGAGACGAGGTCGTAAGCAAAGTAGCCGGCAAGCCCGCCGGAGAACCCCAAAAGATCAGGATGAGCGACCCTGAATCGGCCCATGAACGCCCGGACGGCGTCGATGGGGTCGGCGGCCTCGATCCCGGCGGCGATCTCCTGGAACCGTGGGTCCCCGGAGACCGTCAGCGTGCCGTCGGAGGCCACGGAGACGGTCGCGGCGGGGGCGGTGCAGATGAACGAGTATCTGGCGGTCTTCTCGCTCCCCTCGAGAGACTCGAGCAGGAACCCGGGGCCGTCCCGGAGAGAGGCGTAGAGGTCGGCCGGTGAAGACGGGGGGATCGGGATCTCCCCGTAGACCGGGACGACGAGGGGCCGGTCGGCCGCGTCAGCCGCGGCAATGGCCTCCTCGTATCCCGGGATCCTGATCAGTTCCCTTAAAGCAGAGTCCATTCCACCGGCATCACCCCGTCACCGGGAGCCGCGAGAGCGACTCTTTGATCAGCTCCGCCGGGTACTCGTAGTCGACGAGGCTCCCGGCAAAGTAGGCCTCGTAGGAGGAGAGGTCGAAGTTGCCGTGCCCGGAGTTGTTGAAGAGGATCGTCTTTTCTTCGCCGGTCTCCCGGCACCTGAGGGCCTCGTCGATCGCGGCCTTCACCGCGTGGGCCGCCTCGGGGGCGACGA
>JASUSO010000075.1 GCA_030446015.1 Methanobacteriota archaeon | reverse complement strand
GCCTTCGTGATCCTGATGATCTCGGGCATCGAGCGGCCGGTGGACATCGGGTAGTAGAGCATGGCACGCATGATCCCCTTGTCGTCGATGAAGAAGACCGTCCTGATGGTGGCCGTGCTGCTCTGGCCGGGGTGGAGCATCCCGTAGGTCCTGGCGACCTTCATGTCGAGGTCGGCGATGACGGGGAACGGGACATCGACGCCCATCTTCTCCTTGATGTTCCTGACCCAGGCAAGGTGCGAGTGGACGCTGTCGATCGAGAGGCCGATGAGCTGGACGTTCAGTTCCTTGAGCTCATTGGCGATCGCGGCGAACGCCATGAACTCCGTCGTGCAGACCGGCGTGAAGTCGGCCGGGTGGGAGAAGAGGATGACCCACTTCCCCGCCAGATCCGAGAGTTTCAGGCGCCCGTGGGTGGTCAGCGCGTCAAACTCCGGCGCTTTCTCGCCGATGACTGGCATCCGGAGCAGCTCTTCCGAATCCATGGCTCACTTCTTCTGGCGGTCGCCCAGGTACTCCTCGAGGGCGGTCTTGCCGTGGACGTAGGCCGGCATCCCCGCGAGCAGGAACGCAACCCTGAGCCCTTCCTCGATCTCCTCTTTCGACACGCCGAGATGCGCGGCACCGGCCATCTGCGCCCGGACGGCGTGCCCGTCCCGGAGCGCCGCGGCGATCGCGATCGCGATGACCTTCTTTGTCTGCCGGGAGAGGGCGCCGTCGGCCCAGATCACCTGGTCGAGCCCCATGACCTTCGCGTAGAGGTCGGGGTCGGTCTCCTTGAGCTCCTTGAAGATCACGGGGATCTTCCCGATCTTCTCTTCGAGTCTCTTCTCTTCCATACCGATTCACCCCTCGAGCACCATCGGCTCGCCGCAGCAGATCAGTTCGCCGCCGCCGGCTTCAAGCACCTCGACGACGTTTCCGCAGATCTCGCAGCGGTAGACCTCTCCTTTTGCCGATACGTTCACCATTTCACTCACCTTTACGGTTATTCGGTCTTTCTCTTGGGCGGGTTCAGGACATCCTCGGGTGTCTTGATGTCCGGCCTGATGTGCGTCATCGGGAAACAGTTGTACATCTCGCAGGCGCAGGTCGGGCATTTGACGAGGTCCTGATCGGTGCTGTCAATCCGGACTTCCTGCCCGCAGTCGACGCAGATGAACCGGCCGGGGCCTGGTCGCTCACCGGCTTTAGCTGTCTTGTTGGTCTCTGGTTCGGCCATAGAAATTCACCAGAGCGGTAATTGCCCCACAAGGTATTTAGCAGTTCCTCTTCTCTCCCCGGGTATCCGCATCCTTTTAATAGAGCCGTGAGCAACCCTGCTCCATGCCAAAGAAGGTTGTCGCGCTGCTTGGAAGCCCCATCCTCGACGGGAACACCGCCAGTCTTCTCAACGAGGCCATCAGGGGTGCAGAGGAGGCCGGGTGCGAGGTCGAGAAGATCGAGGTCGCACACATGGACGTTCTGCCCTGCATGGAGTACTTCCAGTGCATGGGAAGCGAGACCTGCCTGATCCAGGACGAGATGGAGGGGATCTTCAAAAAGTTCCGCGAGATGGACGGCCTGATCATCGCCACCCCGGTGATGACGATGGGCATCCCGGGAAGGCTCAAGTCGTTCATGGACCGGTTCCAGGTCTTTTACATGGCAAAATATCATCGGGGGCGCTCGTTCATCACACCCGAGCGGAGAGAGAAACGAAAGATGCTCTTCATCTCGATCGCCGGAATGAGCATCCCGAACGTCTTTGACGGTGTGAAGCTGACCGCCCATGCGTTCGGGGAGATCATCGATTGTCCCTACTGGGACGAGGTGCTCCGAAACGACATGGACACGATCCGGGACATCCGGACGCGGCCGGAGGTGGTGGAGGCGGCCTACCGGAAGGGCTACGAACTCGGGAAGCTTTTAGGCTGAGCCGTCGGGCTCGATGTGGACGACGACCTCGACGAGCCCCGGCACCGCCTCTTTGAGCCGGCGCTCCACCTCCTCGGAGATATCGTGCGCCCGGGAGACCGGGAGGGCCGCCTCGACGGTGATGTGGATGTCGGCAAAGATCTCGTCCGGTTTTCCCCGGCACCGAAAGTCGTGGTAGCCGGTCACCCCCGGCGTATCCATCACCACCGCTTCGATGAGCGACGGGTCGCAGGGGAGTTTCATCGTGTCGGTGAGGACTCGGGCGGCGTCGTAGAGGACCCCGATCCCCATCCTCGCGATGAGGAGGCTGATGGCGAGCGCGATGAGCGGGTCGGCCTCCGGGAACCCGAGTTCGACGGCGAGGAACCCACCGAGAACGGCCAGGGAGACGAAGACGTCGCTCCTTGTGTGCCGGGAGTCGGCGACCAGGATCTGGCTTTGGTACTCCTCGCCCTTTTGGCGTTCGTAGGTGGAGACGGCGATGTTGATGACGACCGTTCCGACCATGACCCCGACGGTGACCGCGGTGATCTCGGGGGCGGCGGCCTCGACGAGCCGCTCGTAGCCCTCGTAGAGGATCCCGCCGGCGGTTGCGAGGAGCATCGCCCCGATCGCCAGGGTGCCGAGCGCCTCGATCTTGCCGTGGCCGTAGGGGTGTTCGGGGTCGGGGGGTTTCCCGGCGAAGTAGAGGGCGACGATGCCGATGACGTTTGAGAGGGAGTCGAACCCCGAATGGAACGCGTCCGCTACCATGCTCACCGACCCGGCGAGGAGGCCGAAGACCGCTTTAGCGAGTGCGACGGCGAGGTTCAGGCCAAGGACGATGAGAAAGATCCGGCGCACCCGGTTGCCATGCATCCGCCGGGTAATGGCGCTCCGGGAGCATAGGGTTTCCGGAGATCAAGGTGAAAGGTTTAATACGAGCGTCTCGCAATGATCCATCCATGCCGACAGATGAGAACGCTCAGAAGGCGTACGCCGGGGAGTCCCAGGCGAACAGAAAGTACTCGGTCTTTGCAGAGAAGGCAGCCGCCGAGGGGTATCCCGCGGTGGCAAAACTCTTCCGTGCGGCAAGCGAAGCTGAAGCCGTCCACGCGAAACGTCTCCTCTTCATCCTGAACGCCGTCGGGAGCACCGAGGAGAACCTGAGAAGCGCGATGGAGGGCGAGAACTACGAGTTCATGGAGATGTACCCCCCGTTCGTCGCCGAAGCGAAGGAGGAGCGCAAGAACGAGGCCTCGATCGTCTTCACCCACGCGATGAAGGCGGAAGAGGTGCACGCGAACCTCTACCTCCAGGCGCTCGAGGCCGTCCGGGAAGGAAAGGACCTCGACGCGGAGAAGGTCTTCCTCTGCCCGGTCTGCGGCAACATCGAGATCGGCGCGGCCCCGGACAAGTGTCCGATCTGCGGGGTCCCGGCACGGATGTTCCGCGAAATTCAATAATCTCCCTTCTTTTCGATCCGGCGCCGCCGTGGCAGGGTACCGTTCACCGCACCCCGCTATGTTAAATACTCTCCCAGAGATACTCCTTTCCATGGCAGGCGTTAAGGTCTACACGACGGAGAACTGCCCCTACTGCCGGATGGTTCAGGCGTTCCTCCGGAAGCACGATGTCGCGTTCGAGCTGGTCGACGTCGGGAAGGACCGCGAGGCGGCCCGGGAGATGATCGAGCTCTCGGGGCAGCGGGGAGTGCCGGTCACGGTCGTCGGCGACGATGTGGTCGTCGGGTTCGATGCAAAGAGGCTCCGGGAGCTCTTCGGGACGCCGCCGGAGGAGGTCGTCTACGATGCGGTCATTGTGGGCGGCGGTCCGGCAGGACTGACGGCAGCGGTCTACTGCGCCCGGAAACTGATGAAGACCGTTGTTGTAGCGGAGAACATCGGCGGCCAGGCGGCCTGGAGCTGGGCTATCGAGAACTACATGGGGTTCTCGACGATCTCGGGCGAGGAACTCGTCCATAAGTTCGAGGAGCAGGTCCGGGGGTTCGATGTCCGTCTCGAACTGGAGAGTGTCGGGGAGGTCCGCAAGGAGGGCGAGACGTTCCTCGTCCGGACGGCTTCGGGAACTGTCTACCGTGCCCGGACGCTCATCCTCTCTCCAGGCAAGGAGCCCCGGAGGCTCGGGCTCCCCGGCGAGGACCTGCTGATGGGGAAGGGCATCTCGGTCTGCGCCATCTGCGACGCCCCGCTCTACCGCGGCAAACCGGTGGCCGTCGTCGGCGGCGGAAACGCGGCGCTCCAGACCGCGATCGAGATGACGAAGTTCGCGAGTTCGGTGGCGCTGATCGCCCGGAGATCGCTGCGTTGCGACGAGGTCTACATCGACCGGGCGGAGAAGGCGGGGGTGAAGACCTTCTCCCACCACGAGGTGACGGCGCTCCACGGGGACGGGAGCCTGACCGGGATCACGATCCGCGACCGTGAGACCGGGGAGGAGACGGATCTCGGTGTGGAGGGTCTCTTCCTCGCGATAGGGCTTGCGCCGAATACCGGGTTCCTCAAGGGTCTCGTGGCGTTGAACGAGCAGGGCGAGATCATCATCGACGAGAACGGGCATACAAGCGTTCCCGGGGTCTTCGCGGCCGGGGACGCGACCTGCGTCAAGGCCAAGCAGATCATCGTCGCCGCCGGCGACGGGGCGAAGGCGGCGCTCGAGGCGCACGAGTACTTCGAGGAGCTCATGGGCAAGTCGACCGAGGAGCCAGTGGTCTGCCGGTGAGGCTAGAGCGGGGTGCCTTCGGCCAACGCATTGAGGACGAACGGGTTCTCCTCCCGGATCAGGCCTGCGAATTCCTCGTCGGTGTAGCAGAGCGGTTCGACCGGGAGGTCGGTGAGACCGATGATGAAGGCTGCACGTTTATGGGGACGCTCGGGGAAGTCGCCGACGACAATCAGGTCAACGTCGCTCTCCTCGTGGAAGTCCCCGCGTGAGAACGACCCGTAGAGGATGATGGCGCTGATACGCCGGCGCGCCCGGATCTCGCGGGCGAGAACCCGGACCTGTTCCATCACCTGGTGAGCGCTTCTCTCGCGGCACTGCAGATCGAATCCGCATGCTCGATGCATTCTTCGGCATCCTCCTGGTCGTAGTACTCCGATGGTGTCAGGTTCCCCACGATGCTGTCTGGATATCGGGTTGTTATATATGCGGCATCAAGTGCCTTGGCCTCACTCTTCAGCGCCAGGAACGAGGGTTCATACTTGCCGATCTCCCTGATCAGTTCGTAGACAGAATGCGTCAGGATCCTCCGGTATCCCCGGGCATAGAGCAGGGCCTTTAGGGATTTTTCTGCACTCTGCTGTGCCTGGAAGCATGCCCATTCAAAATCGCCGGACCGGCAGCTGTTCCTCGCGCTGATGAGATCCCTCTCCCCCTGGCGCAGCCACCGCCCTGCTTCACGCATGTTCGCATCCATGGTCTCGGCCTGGTGATCATCAAACTCTTGTCGCTCCCGGGATATAAGTGCGCCGCGCTCCGCCCCCGTGCCCTGCAGAGGGAGTAACGGTGCTGGCACTCTACTGGCCCCGGGCCACTCATCGTTCCGTACGTCCCAAGTTCATTCCCGGGAGCCAGACCTGTGAATATGGCCGTTCGGGGTCAGAGTCTGCCATAGCGTTTGTGTGCCTGCTCGATGGTCATCAGATGGGTGATCTCGACCCAGTTCCTGTCGGAATCGGTATGAATGATATAGAGCGCGGTAAAGGATCGCCCTATATGGAGGCGGAACACTTCCATCCCCTCCGTATCCAGCCGTTCATTATCTCCCCCGCTACCGGGATATGGATCTGTCTGTAGGATAGCAAGTTTTGCCGTGATGATGCGCTGCGACTTCTCCGGCAGAGCGTTCAGGAAATCGGCTGCCGACCTCCTGAATAGAACAGCGAACGTCACAACTGAATCTCCATGAGTTCTTCGCTCTCCTGGATCCGCTTGATATCCTCTACAAGCCGCCGCTTCTTCTCGTGCTCGATCATCTCCTCTATCAGTTCGGAAAAGGTCATCCCCGGCCTTCGCATGCTGGAGAGGGCAGCCCAGATCTCTTCCTTGACAACAATGCGCTTTGTGGCATTCATGGCATTCATGGTATACGTGCTACCCACAAAAAACGTTGCCGGTGTATTGGGCATTCTCCGGCAGGGTTGCCCCCGTTCACAGGACGGAAAGAGGCTCTCCGCCGAACGTTCTTCCGTCTGGCATCTGCGGGTAGACGGCAGAGCATCTTAGCAGGCGGGCACGCTAAAACCCTGCCGCCCGGCCTCTCGCCGAAGGGCTGCGCACCTCCTGTCCGATCGAATATTCTGAAAATTCTGAAAATTCATAATATTGATATACTTTCGCCGGCAACCCTGCTCCGTGAGCTGCATGGAAGATGCTCCGGGGGACGGGCGGCGGCCCTCCTGTTCCGGCTCCTGCACGATCGAGGCGGTCGTGAGCGTCGATGCCCGAGGGCAGGTGGTCCTCCCGAAGGACATCCGCGAAAGGGCCGGGATTGCTCCCGGCGACCGGCTTGCCGTCGTCTTCTGGGGAAAGGAGGACGATGTCTGCTGCATCACGCTGATCAAGGCGAGTTGTCTCAACGGCATGGTGACGGCACTCCTCTCTCCCATGGCGGCGGAGATCGCAGACAGGGAACTCGATCAGGAGTCATCGCGATGAAGGAAGATATCCACAAACAGGTGCGGAGCACCTACGGGGAGATTGCCCGGCAGGGAGGGTGCGGGTGCGGCATCGGGTGCTGTAACACCGGGAGGACTGTCGAGTCGGTCAGCCTCGACCTCGGCTACTCGGAGAGCGACCTCGAAGCGGTGCCGGAGGGTGCGAACCTGGGGCTCGGATGCGGCAACCCCGTGGCCCTTGCCTCCCTCCGGGAGGGTGAGGTCGTCCTCGACCTGGGGTCCGGAGCCGGGTTCGACTGTTTCCTTGCAGCGGAGCGGGTCGGCCCGTCGGGCCGGGTCATCGGCATCGATATGACGCCCGATATGCTTGATCGGGCGCGGGAGAACGCGAAGAAGGGCGGGCGCACGAACGTGGAGTTCCGGCTCGGCGAGATCGAGCACCTTCCGGTGGCGGACAACTCGGTCGACGTGGTCATATCAAACTGCGTCATCAACCTCTCCCCCGATAAACCGCAGGTCTTCCGGGAGGCGTTCCGGGTCCTCCGTCCGGGAGGGCGGCTCATGGTCTCCGATATCGTCCTCGCGGCGCCCCTCCCGGAAGCGCTCGCCGGCTCGGCGCTCCTCTACAACAGCTGCGTTGCGGGAGCCCTGGTGAGGGAGGAGTATCTCGGCAATATCGCTGCCGCGGGCTTTACGGAGATCACGGTTCAGGGGGAGGCGGTCTTTTCGCTCGAGCATATCGTGAGCGAACCGGATCTTGCGAGGGCCCTCGAGGGTGCCGCCCTCAGTGCGTCCGAGAGAGCGTTGCTTCGTGAGAGCATCCTGAGCATAAAGGTCGCCGCCCGCAAGCCGGGGGGCTGTACCTGCGGCTGCGGCGGAACGTGCTAGGAGCCTCCCTATTTTTGCGATCCGGTGAGTTTCGCTCCCCCTTCTCTCCAGGCACCCGAAGCCTACTTCCCGATCCCGAGGTCGTCGAGGTCCATAACGTAGAATCCTCCGGCCCTGAGCACTTCTTTCCCCTCGACAGTGCGGGCGGTGATACCGATGATCGCAGGCCTCGTGAGGCCTTTTACAAGCGGCAACTTCTCCTCCTGGGCGGCGAGGATACCGCGTGCCTCGGCGAGGGAGAGGTCGCGGTTCTTGATCTCAACTGCGAGGCTTCCTTCCGGGCCGAGGGCGAGGAGGTCGATCTCGTCCCCCCGGCGGTTCCACCAGGAGCCGATCTCATCGTATCGCTCCGCGAGGTTACGGGCGAGGAGGGTCCGGATCATCTCTTCGAAGGCCTGGCCGGAGAACCCCTTCCACTCCCGGAGGATCCGGTCTTTTAAGAGGTCAAAACGGCCGCTTTCGTAGAGGCTCATGTTCCGGTATATGTAGCGGGCGTAAAACCGGAAGAAGTTGTCAGCAAAGGTGTATCTGCCCATCTTCGAACGCTTCCCTCTTTCGGTGACCGGAAGGCGGTACTCGATGACCCCGAGGAGGTTGACAAGGTCACGCAGGTACGGGGGGAGCGAGGTCGAGGGAAGGCGGACAACGTCGGCGATCTCCTTCTGGGTCTCCTTTCCTTCAGCGATGGCGGCGAGGATCTCGTAGTAGGTGGCGTGCTCCCGTCCGAACTCTTCGATCACGACATCGTTCATCTCCCGGCGGAGTGGAGCGAGGTCGTCGAGGACAAGTCGGTCGAGAGCGGTCTCGAGATCGGTGCACTCGTACTTCTCGATAAACGTGTAATAGTAGATCGTCCCGCCGAAGAGGAGGTAGAGGTCGAGCCGCTCTGCCGGGTCCCGCACCCCCAGGTCTTCGAGGATGGCGAGGCATTCTCTGGGTTTGAACGGGCGAAGCGTCAGGATGTTGTCGGCGCGCCGGAAGAGGGGAGCGTCTCCTTCAAGAAAGATCTCCCGGATCATGCCGACCGACGAGCCGGAGACGATGAGAAAGAGGTTCGAGTCCCGCCCCTTTTGATCCCAGAACCGTTGCATCTGGGAGATGAACGAGGGGTGGACCTTCAGGAACCGCTGAAACTCGTCGAAGACGACGATCAGGGGCTGGTCGCAAGCGAAGAGGAACTCAAGGAATGTCTCCGGGGTGTCGATCTTGATGTAGCCGGGAAGGTTGAGTCTCTCTGCCGTCAGCCTCCCGAACTCCTCCATGAGAGCTTCGATGCTCTTGTTCCCATCGACGTAGAAGTAGAGGGTCGGTTTTCCTTTGCAGAACTCCTTGATGAGCTCGGTCTTTCCGACCCTTCGTCTGCCGGTGACGACAAGAAAGGAGGGAGTCCGGGTGTAGAGGTGCTCCATTAACTGGAGCTCGCGCTCCCTGCCGTAAAACCTCATAGTGATTATAGATATAATTATTATAACTATAATCATTGCTGTGCCGCCGGGAGCGCCACCATTATCTCCCGGGAGGAACGATCCCCTGCCATGGTACGGTCGGGGACGGTCGCGGGTGCTCTCTTCGGGGTGGCGGGCCGGTGATCGAGGAGCACCTCCGGGGGCGGTTGAACGGGGCGCTTGCGCGGGCGGCGGGTCTCATTGCCCGGACGGGGGCGACCCCGAACACCCTCACCCTGCTCGGGTTTCTCGGGATGGCGGCCGCGGGGGTCCTCTGCGCCGCCGGATCGTTCTTCTTCGCCGGGCTCGTCGTCGCCGCATCCTGCGTCTTCGACGCCCTCGACGGGGCGCTTGCCCGCCTGACCGGCGCGGCTTCACTCTACGGTGCGTTCTTCGACTCGTTCCTCGACCGCTACGCCGAGGCCGCGGTCTACGGGGGGCTCGTCGTCTACTACGCGGGGGCCCCGACGCCCTGGGGCGTCGAGGCCGCGTTCTCCGCCGCAATCGGGTCGCTGATGGTCAGTTACGCCCGGGCCCGGGCCGAGGGGCTCGGGGTCGAGTGCCGGGCCGGGCTTTTCGCCCGGCCGGAGCGGATCGCGGTCGTCATCGTCGGGCTGGTGACGGGTCTCGTCCTCCCGGCGCTCGTCCTCCTCGCTGTCGCGACGAACGCCACCGCGGTGCATAGGCTCCTCTCCGTCCGGGGGGCTACGCGCCCCCTCTCACGGCCTCCTCGGTCACGGTGATCTCTTCTGTTGTCCCGACGATCCGGTAGCCCCCGACGGTCTTCACACCGTAGGGGTTGCCATCCGTGGAGTAGGGGACGACGAACGTCCCGTTCTCGCTTGCCTGCCGGTAGACGAACTCCCGGCCGGTGTTGGTGACGACCGTGACCTCGATGACGCCCTCGCCCGGGATTGTGGCCCCCTCGACGTGCTCGAAGATCTTGACGTTCGTCGCAGAGTCCGGCGAGGACTCGTAGACGAGCCGGTAGTGTTTGAGCGCCGGGAGGGTTCCGGCCGGCGAGCGGATATCGCTCCCGAAGATTGCCGCTTCCCCTGGTCCGGTGTAGGCCTCGACCGCCGCCCGGGCCTCGGCCGGG
>JASUSO010000074.1 GCA_030446015.1 Methanobacteriota archaeon | reverse complement strand
AATATTCTCCGGATAATTCATATCTCCCGACCAACATCGCCCATCTCTATCAGCAACCGAGTGTTATCCAGAGGTTGTGGAAAGCATTTCAACAGGGCCTTTTTTGTGAAAAGCCGGGTGGCAGGTATTCGGAGGGAGCCGCATGCTTTGAGGAGAACTCATGCGCCGGGCGTTCCGTCCCTCTCCGTAAAGTACTCCAGAATTGCCTCTATATCCACGTGCTCCTCGAAGTGCCGCGCCAGGTCGTCGTAGGATGCCGCGGCCCCGAGGGGGCCTCCGCTGCCCTCCGCCACCGGTTCGAAGGCTACGCCCCGCCGCTCCGCAAGGTGGGCGAGGAGGGCGTTTACCGCTCCCGGGTTCTGGAAGAGGCCGTGCATGTAGGTCCCGAAGACCAGACCGTCGGGGGTCGCTGCCCCGTCGCCTGAGAACGCCTCGGGCAGTTCTCCCCGCTTTGTCTCCCCCATGTGGATCTCGTAGCCCTCCACCTCTCCCATTGCGGCGAGAATGGGGCCGGGGCCGGTCGCCCGGCGCCGGACCTGGACCGTCGTCTTGTGGTAGCCGGTAAAGGCCGTCACGACGTCGAGGAGCCCAAACCCCGGGTAGTCGCCGGGCGTCCCCGACTCGACACCGGAGTCGACGACCGTGCGGCCAAGCATCTGGTAGCCGCCGCAGATCCCGATGACCGGGACGCCCCGCTCCCGGGCGAGGCGAAGTTCCTCTCCCGTCCCCGCCCGCTGCAGCATAAGGAGGTCTTCGACGGTATTCTTCGTTCCGGGGAGGATGATGCAGTCGTAGCCGGCGAGGGAGGCACCCGGTAGGACGTAGTCCACCGTTGCGTACCGCTCAAGGAGTTCGAAGTCGGTGAAGTTCGAGATCCTGGGGAGGCGGAGGACGGCGATCCTGACCGGGGCGGTGGCCAGCCGCTCCCCTTTGTCGGCGATCGAGAGCGAGTCTTCGCTCGGGAGGGGAATATCGGCGTAAGGAACCACCCCGAGCACCGGGACGCCCGTGAGTTCTTCGAGTTTTTCGACGCCCGAGGCGAAGAGCCCGGGGTCGCCCCGGAACTTGTTGACGATCACCCCGGCGACGAGCGGCCGGATATCCTCCGGGAGGAGGGCGAGCGTCCCGTAGACCTGGGCAAAGACCCCGCCCCGCTCGATGTCCGCGACCAGGAGGATGGGGAGGCGGAGTGAGCGGGCGAGCCGGATATTCGCGATGTCGCGGTCGTAGAGGTTCACCTCCGCCGCTCCCCCGGCCCCCTCCACGACCACGTTCCCGAAGCGGTCCCGGAGCCGCTCGAACGCCGCAACGGCCTCGGCAAGAAGCGTGTCGGTCTCTCTATAGTAGTCCCGGATCTGCACATCCTTATATGGCCGGCCAAGGAGCACCACCTGCGAGGCCGAATCGCCTTTCGGCTTGAGGAGAACCGGGTTCATGTCGGCCTCCGGTTCGACCCCGGCCGCGAAGGCCTGGACGGCCTGGGCGATCCCGATCTCGCTCCCATCGGCCGTGACGTAGGAGTTGAGGCTCATGTTCTGGGATTTGAACGGCGCAACCGGGATCTTGCGGCGGTAGAGCGCACGGCAGAGCGCCGCAACGGTCATACTCTTGCCCACGTGGGATGCAGTTCCGAGCACGATGAGAGACATTGCCGGCAGAAGAGTTGGGCACGACGGGTTATTAAGGGGGGGGTTCCATCTGGTATCGTATGGAGTTCTCCCCGCAGGCCCGTCTCCTCCTTGAGAGCCGTTACCTCCTCCCGGGCGAGACGCCGGACGGCCTCTTCTCCCGGGTCGCCGGAGCCGTGGGCGGGACGGCCCGGGCCCGCGAGTTCTTCTCCCTCCTCTCAGCCCTCCTCTTCCTCCCGAACTCCCCGACCCTGATGAACGCGGGAACCCCCGCCGGGCAGCTCTCGGCCTGCTTCGTCCTTCCCGTGGAGGACACGCTCGAAGGGATCTTCGCGACGCTCGGCCACATGGCGCTCATCCACCAGTCCGGGGGAGGGACCGGGTTCTCGTTCTCCCGCCTCCGGCCCCGGGGCGATGTCGTCAACGGTGTTAGGGGCGCCGCAACCGGGCCGGTCTCGTTCATGCGGGTCTTCGATGCGGCGACCGGGGCGGTCAGGCAGGGCGGCCGGCGGCGGGGGGCGAACATGGGGGTGCTCGCGGCCTCCCACCCCGATATCGAGGAGTTCGTCACCGCAAAGAGAGATGGGGAGCTCTTGAACTTCAACATCTCGGTCGGCGTCGACGAGCGGTTCTTCTCGTGCCTCGCGGCGGGGAAGGAGTATGACCTCACAAATCCCCGCGACGGCACAATCTGGAAGAGCATCGACGCCCGGTCGCTCTGGCGTCTCATCGCCGCGTCCGCCAGCGCCTCCGGCGAGCCCGGGGTCCTCTTCCTCGACGAGATCAACCGCCGGAGCACCACCCCGCACCTCGGCCGCATCGAGGCGACCAACCCCTGCGGCGAGCAGCCGCTCTACCCTTACGAGAGCTGCAACCTTGGAAGCGTCAACCTCGCCCGGTGCGTCCGAAAGAACGACCTCGACGAGGACCTGCTCGCGAACGTCGTCCGGTGCGGTGTCGACTTCCTCGACGCGGTCATTGACGTGAACCGCTTCCCCCTGCCCGAGATCCGGGAGAGGACCCTTGCGACCCGTAAGATCGGCCTCGGGGTCATGGGGTTTGCCGAGGCGCTCATACGTATGGGGATACCCTACGAGTCGGAGGAGGCGCTCCGGTTCGCCGAGAGCCTGATGGAGCGAATTTGCGCGACGGCCCGGGAGCGCTCGGAGGAACTCGGGGAGAAACTCGGGTCGTTCCCGGCGATCGAGGGCTCGGTCTACTCGGGAGCGATGCGGAACGCCACCGTCACCACCATTGCCCCCACGGGCTCGATCCACCTCATCGCCGGCACGACGAGCGGCATCGAACCGCTCTTCTCGCTCGCGTACGACCGGACGATCGACGGCCGGCCGGTCAGCATCATGAGCGACCTCGTCGCGGAGTTCCTGCCCCGGACCGCCGGCGGGAAGGACGTCACGGAGCACATCCGCCGTCACGGGACGGTCGCCGGCCTCCCCCTCGACGAGCATGCCCGCGACCTCTTCAAGACGGCCGTCGAGATCGCACCGGAGCACCACATCAGAATGCAGGCGGCGTTCCAGAAGTATGTGGACAACGCCGTCTCGAAGACCGTGAACCTGCCGGAGAGTTCAACCGTCGACGATATCGTTCGGGTCTTCTCCATCGCCCACGATCTCGGGTGCAAGGGCACAACCGCCTACCGGTACCGAAGCAGACCCGACCAGATATTCTCGCTAGGATGCGATGTCTGCCAGATTGACGGATGACCATGCCAAATAATATATAACGAGAGCTGAAAGGTACATGCAATGAACGGTGGGATATGTCCGACTTGCGGACTGCCAAAGGAACTGTGTATCTGTGAAGAAGTAGCAAAGGAACAACAGAGAATCAGCGTAAAGATAAACAAACGCCGGTACGGGAAAGAAGTCACGGTCATCGAAGGTCTCGACCCCTACGACATCGATCTCGAAGACCTCTCCAAGTTCCTGAAAGCGAAACTGGCCTGTGGCGGCACGGTCAAGGACTCCTCGATCGAGCTGCAGGGCAACCATCGCGAACGGGTGAAGGACCTGCTCGCCCAGAAAGGATACAACATGGAAAATATCAGTTGATCGGGCTGTCCTCGATAGAGGACCCGGACACTTTTTTGTAAAGACGTCTGCCTCCGGGAGGGTATCCCATCTCCGGACGGCAGACAGTATATCTGCAGAGAGGTACTACAATACAGGACGACCTATGGCGATGAGATGTGCGTTTGCGCTCGATCCCGACCTGATGGAGCAGATCGATCAGTTCGCCCGGGACCACGGTATCGATCGGAACGAGGCGATCCTCGAGTTGATTGAGGCCGGTCTTGCCTGCAAGGAGGCGGGGGCGCCGACGGTCCGGCAGCCGCGAACGTTCGAGGAGTTGAACCGGCTCCAGCAGGAGCTTGCGGATGTCAAAGAAGTCCTTACCGAGCTCCGGAACGAGATCAGGCTGGTTCATCACACGATCGAGACGGACTGGAGCAACGAGGCGAAGGGCGTTCCGTTCCAGACGAAACACCCCTGGGAGTTCTGGCGGAAGTAAGCCCGGTCAGCTGATGATGTTTGCGATGCTCCGAAACCCTTCTCCCGAGAGGTCGTCACAGAGGACCGCCTCGACCTTCGCCATATCGATATTGGGCGCATCGCGGCACCGGCTGCAGTAGGCCCGTGCCGGCGACGGCAGTTCCGCTCCTTTCACCACGACGCGGGCGGAATGGACACAGAGTCTGCACTGGGCGACGGGGACGCTCTCCCTCTCGGTGCACTGGACTCTGCCCCGGAAGACCGGGAGACGCCGGGTTTCACTCATAGGCCTCCACCCGGTAGCCGGACTGCCCGAGAACCCTTGCGACCTTGTCCCGCCAGGCGATGTCGTCGTCGATCGCGAGCCCTGCGACCCCTTCATCCCAGCACCGGCGGAGGGTGGCATCGGTGGTATCGAGGCTTCTCCTCCCCTTCACCTTTCCGACCTCCTCTCCGCTGGCATCGAAGATCCGCATGGTGCAGCAGGCGTACGACCGGCAGATCAGCGGCCGGCTGTTATGGATGGTGCAGACGTACTTCCCCTTCTCCCCCGGGAGGGCCCGGAGGAACGGGCACCAGGAGGAGTGCCTCTCGATCTCGGCGGTATCCCTGAACGCGTCGAGGAACCGCTCCTCCACCCGGGCGCGGAAGGTGCCGCCGACGACCTTCTGCCGGCAGAGGAAATCGCGGCTCGAAAGCCTCTTCTCGACCTGGATGAGCGCGCTGCCCGCCTGCATGCAGCACTTCCCGCAGAGGTTACATTCGAACGCCGTCATCTACAAGATTCTTTGCATAACGATGGATAAAGGTTCGCGAACGACTGCTTTGCCGCCCCAATAGGGTTAAATCGATACGCATACAATGGAGTGGCATGAAGGTGTGCATTATGTGCGGAGGGGAGGGCACACGGCTCCGCCCCCTCACGTTCGGGCGCCCGAAGCCGTGTATTCCAATCGTCAACAAGCCCTCGATCCAGCACCTGGTCTCACACCTCGCGAACCTCGGGTTCACCGACGTGGTGATCACGCTCGGCTACATGAGTGAGTCCATCGAGGAGGCCCTCGGGGACGGGTCGCTCTTTGGGGTCAACGTCACCTACGTCCACGAGAAGACGAAACTCGGGACGGCGGGGAGCGTCAAGAACGCCCAGAAGTACCTCGAAGAGCAGCCGTTCCTGGTTGTCGGCGGCGACCACGTGGTGGGTCTCGACCTGCTCGAGTTTTATCGCGAGCACCTCGCAAACGACTCGATCACCACCATCGGGCTTATCAGCATCGACGACCCGACGGAGTACGGGATCGCCGAGATCGATGCAAACTACCAGATCAAACGGTTCAAGGAGAAGCCGAGCCCGGGCGAGATCTTCTCGAACCTCGCGAGCACCGGGATGTACGTCTGCAACCCGGAGATTTTTGACCATATCCCCGCTGGCGAGAAGTTCGACTTCGCCCGCAACCTCTTCCCCGAACTGATGGAGAAGGGCTACGCCCTGAAGGCCTGGCTTGCCCGCGGCAACTGGTCGGACGTGGGAAGCCCCCGGTCGCTCCGTGAAGCGGAGCGGTGGAAACTGCAGGATATCGGGTTCACGAACATCTCCGGAGACCTCTACATCAAGGGGGCCCGGATCCTCGGCCCGGCGCAGATAGGGAGCTGCGTCTCGGTTGCGGCGAACTCCCGGGTGATCGGTCCGGTCTCGATCGGCGCCGGGACGATCATCGAGGAGAACGTCATCATCGGGCCGTACACGAGCATCGGGGAGGGCTGCATCATCAAGAACAGCGCGAAGATCTTCTCCTCGTCGATCTACAACCGGGTGGTGGTGGGAAGAGACAGCACCGTCAGCGGGAGCATCATCGACAACGATACGCTCATCGGGAGCGGGTGCAACATCGAGCACGATACGGTCATCGGCCCGCGTGTGGTGCTAAAGAGCGGCGTGGTCGTCCACTCGGGGACCCGGCTCTGGCCGGAGGTGATCATCCCGGAGGGAACGGTCGTGAAAGAGCACGTCTTGAACGAGGACTTCGATACCCGGACGGAAGGGTCGTAGCGTCCGGGCACCCACGGGTATCGCATCGGCGATGCCCGGACCCGATCGGTGGGCAAAAAGGATTATTTTTCCTCTTTTCTCCCGGGGATCCCTCAACCGTGCCGGACAAGCCGGTGCGTCAGTGCGACGAGGGGATGGCGGGCATAGTCGAGGACCTTGATGTCGTCGAGCGTCTTCAAGTTCAGCGTCCGGGCGGTCCGCTCCATCCCGAGCTCGATGTTCTCCCTGACCTCGATGATGTAGGCGTCGAGGTTCTTGATCCCGAGCCTCTTTGCCGCGATCGCGCGGTGGTGGCCGTCGACCAGGATCCAGCGGCCCGGTCGCCGGACGACGATCAGGGGTTCGGCGAGGCCCTTCTTGATCTCGTACATCCGCCCTTCGAGTTCGTCCTCGTAAATCTTCGACTGGGTGGGCAGGAGGTCGTTGATCGGGACCGAGCCCCGCCGGAGGGTTGGTTCGACCCCATAGAGTTTCTTGAGGGTCTCGATGAACTTGAAGACCTTCTCCGGCGAGACGTGCTCGATCTGGGACCTGATGACGTCGGCGTTCGACATGATCCCGATGAGTTCGTTTTTCTCGTTGACGACCGGGAGTTTCTGGATGCCGGAGCGGAAGATGACCCGGGCCGCATCGTTCACGCTCATGTCCGGGTCGGCGACGATGAGGTGGCGGGACATCACCTGCTCCACCGGCGTCGACGGATGGGCGAAGAGGAGGTCCCGCGCCGATATGTAGCCCACAACCTCTTTTGAGTTGTCAACGACCGGAAAACCGTCATGATGTGTTTTTTTTATTGCTTCGATGACGTCCCGTACCGTCCCGCGGGCGTTGACGGTGACGACGTCGTAGGTCATGTAGTCCTTGACCTTCTTCTTATCCATCATGATAGTGTCACGCTGGTCCGTGATGAAATGTTCGGTCGGACCCGGCGGCGCTCAAAAAAGGTTATTCGATGGGGATCGTGGTCCCGGTCTCGGTCGGCATCTTCTTCAGTCGGACCTCGAGAACCCCATTCTTGAACGTTGCCGCGGCGTTCTCCTCGGTCACTTCCGCCGGAAGCAGCACCGTGCGGCTCATCTGGCCGTAGATGCGCTCCCGCATGAAGAAGTCACGCCCTTCTTCCTCGGTCTCTCCCGCCCGCCTGCTGGAGATCTCCAGGTGCTGGGGATCGATCAATCGGACGTTGACGTTCTCCTTCTCGACGCCGGGGAGATCGGCAACGACGATCACCTCGTCCTCATGGTCGCGGACATCTACGCGGAAGTCTCGGACCGCCGGGACGACCCGGCCCCGGAACTCTTCTCCCCGCGCGCCGATTCCGCTGAGCATGGACTGGAACCTGCTCTCCATCTCGGCCATAAGGTCGTCGAAGTCCTGCCAGATCGTCCGATACGGCCTTCGTTCGATATTTGCCATTGTAATCACTCCTGTAGACTCGGATCGCCCCGGGCGATCGGATCGTCCGAGGCTAACCTTTAGGTAGTGCTTTTACAATATAAATCTATCTATAGGGCCCCCCGTCCTGCCCTGGAACAATACCATTTTATTTCACCAAACGGCGATTGTACTCATAATGAAAAAGACACAGCAGAAGACCTCGAAGGACGACGGCTCCCCGTGGATGAAATGGGCCTACGTGGGCATCGCCCTTCTGGTTGCGGTTGCCATGGTGGGCACCTACCTCGCCCCGATGTTCGAGAAGAAGCCGGCTGCCCAGGTAGGCAACACGGCGGTGATCGATTACACGGTCTTTGCCGAGGACGGGCGCCCTCTCATCACGACCGACCAGACCCTCCTTGAGAGCGAATACAAGAAAGGGAACCTTGTTCTCCTGACCCAGCGTCTGGAGATGCCCGTCGGCGGGCAGGTCTCGGGCGAGAATATTGCCGTCATCCCCGTCCTGTACCCACAGATCAGCGGGTTCTCGGGATTCGGCCTGCTCGGGTTCGAGACCAATGCAATCTCCGTCGGGCTCGTCGGAATGCGGGCCGGCGAGACGAAGACGATCAGTTTCTCCTATGGGGAGAACGATCTTGCCATGAACCTGAGCGAAGAGGACGCAAACGGCATCGGCCTCAACTTCACCGAGACGGAGGTGGGCGAGTTCGTTCCGCTCGGGCTGACGGCGACGCCGGATATCCCCCTCGGCAATGAGACCGGCGAGGCCCCTGCGCTACGCCTCGGCAAGGTTACCGCGAAGGGCCTCGACTCGATGACCATCGCGCACCGCTACGGCAGCGCCCGGGTCACGCTCGGCGCCATAACCGGGTGACGTCTCACCCCCACAATTTTTTATAATCTCCCTGTGACCTGCCATGCATGGCGGTCAAGGTGATCAGTTTTTACCAGGAAGGATGTATGGGGTGTGAGGAGCAGACCCCTGTCCTTCGCGAGGCCGAGAAGGAACTCGGCATCACGATAGAAGAGATCGATGCCGTGAAGAACCCGGCGTATATCAAGAAGTACAACCTCCGGGTGACGCCGACGACGATCGTCCTCGACGGCGACGAGGTTCTGGAGCGGATGGAGGGGCTCGTCCACCGTGAAGACCTTGAGGCTGCGATCCGGCGCCACCTCCCCGAGCCCCTGCCGCGGTGAGGTTCAGCGCCCCTGGCTGCGGCCTTCGAGATACCCGTAGATCCGCTTCACCCTGCGGGCAAACGTCTTCCATCCCTCTTTTCGCATGACCGGGCCGTCGCGGAGTTTGATGTGCGAGATCCGGATCCGACGGCCGCCGAAGGTGTAGGCCTCCCCGACGACGAACTCTTCCTCGCCTTCGACGGTCTGGTAGAGTGGGATGGTCGTGCGCCCGGTATGGATCGACGCTTTCACCACGACCTGCTCGATCCCCCGCGTCCAGAGGGTCGTCACCTCCGAGGCTTTCGCCCGGCGGACCCGTTTCGGCCCTGCCTCGATGCCGGTGACCTCGACCCCGAAGACCTCGTCGCCGCACTCCGCGACGATCCGGTCGCCGAGGGAGACGACCTCGTCGTCGAGCATCTCGACGCTGCAGACCTGTGACTCAGTCTCCTGGCTCACGATGGCTTTGATGGTAAGGATCTCGGGTTCGGGCGGCCTCGGTATCCTGTGGACCTGGCCGCACTCGCTGCACTGCACCACCAGTTCGGCGGCTTCCCGGAGAACCTGGTGTTCGCACTCCTCTTTACAGACGGGGCAAACGATGCTGATCATTCATTAGCAATAGCGTCCCTCTCCTAATTAAGCATGAAGGCGAGGGATGTCGTGCGGGCGCGTGGGCACCCGCTGGTCAGGGGTACCCATCGGACGACGTTTGAGGTGACAAAAGACGAGAAGCTGACAGAGACCGGGGACTGCATCATCGGCGTCGCCGCCGACAAGGGTGCTGCCGACCTCGACCCTGCTCTCAAAGCGCTGCTCTGCGACGACCGGGCGGTGCTCACGACCCGGCTTACCGCGGGGGGCGAGACCGTCGAGGTGACGTCGCGGGGCAGCGCCGCATTCACCCTGGATCACCCGGCCGACCTCGTCTGGCGGCGGAGCGACTTCGTCTCCGACCGGACGGTGGGGATCCGTTCCGACCGGGTCGCGGCGACCCTCCCCCGGGAGTTCATCGAGGCGCTCCGGCGGGGGGAGGAACTGGTGGTCGAGCTCGAAGCGGAGATTCCCGGGGACGACGGGCCGAAGGAGAACTACGAGTAATTATACCGAACTTCGCGTTCTTCGCGGCTCGAAGCCTACGGCTTCTCAAACTCCTTCCCCAAGGGGAAGTCGTTCTTCACGTGAGTTACTTGTCGGGGGTAACAATACAGCCTCACGCGAAGAGCGCGAAGCCGCGAAGGGGGACTATCACCAACATCTAACTCTCGCGTTCTTCGCGTGAGTAAAAACGATGCGACCTCGTGTGGAGTGCGACGTCTCGCAAGGAACGACTGTCCGCTAGGATAGGAGTTCGAGATACCCAAAGGGTTTCGAGGAACGGTGTTTGAGTACCGCCAGGTGTGAACTGCGACGTTCCGTCCGGAACGGAGTTTGAGCACCGCCAGGTGTGAACTGCGACGTTCCGTCCGGAACGGAGTTTGAGCACCGC
>JASUSO010000009.1 GCA_030446015.1 Methanobacteriota archaeon | reverse complement strand
AATGAAGTCTCACGCGAAGAACGCGAAGCCGCGAAGTACAGCCCGTAAGGGCATTGGCCGCCCGCCCCAGCATGGCAGACGGCCGCACACTCACAAAAAGATGGGCAGAATGGTTAGAGGCAGCCCTTCTGCCGCTCAAGGCACGCGATCGCGGCGTCCACGATTGTGCCGAGCGCGTCCACGCCGAAGGTCTCGGACGAGAGGACGATGTCGTACGGCGAGAGGTCGTCGATCTCGATGCCGTAGTAGTTCCGGTACCGGGTCGATTCCGAACGCTGCCGGTTCTCGGTATAGACGCGAGCACCCTCTTCATCCATCCCGTCACGCCCCGCAATCCGTTTTGCCCGGCAGGCGATCGATGCGGAAAGCCAGATGCGGAGATCAGCGTTCTCGACCATCCTGCCCGAGAGCCTGCCCTCGACGATGATGTTGTCGGAGGATTCACCGATCTCCTTCTGCCGGGCGTCGATCATCCGGTCGACTGAGGGATCGCTCTCCGCAAACTTCCCGAACTCGGCGAGTTCCATACCGTGCTCCTTCGCGAGCTGGCGAAAGACCTCCCCTGCGGAGATGAGGTCGAACCCGTGCTTCCCGGCAAGATAGCGGGCGAGCGACGTGGTGCCGCTCCCCGGCGGGCCGCTGATGGTGATCCGCATCAGATCCCTCCGATGTTGAGGGACTTGCGGATAACCTGGCTGACGGTCAGCGAGCAGAGCATGTACCAGAGAATCCAGGCCGGCACGATCCAGAACGCAGGATCCGAGAGGCTGATCGCCCCGAAGAACGGCAGCACGATACCGTTTGCAAGGAGAACATCAGCCCCGACCGGCGGAAGCCGCAGGAGGAGCCAGAAGAAGATCGGAACGGAGAGCACCAGGATGATCGCCATCGGCGTGAACTGCTGCCGGGAGATCTCGAGCTGGTCCTGCATCATCCGCTCCTGTTTTCCCTGGAGCTTCTTGATCCTCTTCTCATCACCGGAGAGCTGGGCCTCCCGGAACTCCTTCTGGAAGGCCTTCATCTTTGCCTGCGTCTCCTGCATCTTCTCGTAATCGATGGTGTACTTCTGGACGAGCGAGGAGTAGAGACCCGTGATGCTCGAGAGGATCAGGATCATGACGAAGAACGGCACCCCGAGGGTGTCGATGAAGGGGCCGAGCACGACATCCATAGCATGGCCGACCGTCAACCGTATCCACTCGATGCTGTATGAGAGCATCACAAGCATCGTAAAGAGAAGGGCGAGCGTCGGGCCGTGCTTCTTCAGGTCGACCATATCGGGTTACCTCAGCACACTCACCAGGTCGTCGATGCCCTGCTCAAGCAGGAAGTTTTCGTTCCGGACGATCTTGATGGTGCAGCCGGTGTACATCGCGTATGCCGCGCTGACCGCGCGGTTGAACTCCTGGTGTTCGGCGATCGCGCGGGATCCTTCCATGTCGCGGGCCCTCGAGGCGTCGCCGAGCCGGCGCATCAGGATCTGGTCGGGGTCGGTCTCCACCAGCACGATGATGTCGGGCATCAGTTCGCGGAGCACCCACTCCGGCAGACCCGCAAGGAACCCCGTAGGCGTCTTGACGCTGCTGTGGGTGTCGATGATGATGTTTGCGTCCCCGCTCATGGCGGCGATCCCCGAGGCGGCAGCCTGCTGAAGGCGTTTCTGAACGTCCTTCGCGAGCTTGCGCATCTCATCGCGATCCGCGACAAGATTCTCCTTCTTGGCCACCTCAAACATGAACGTACCGAAGTTGACGGCCTTATACTCAACGCCTTCGGCCGCCAGCCTCTCCATCGCACCATTGATGACGGTGGTCTTTCCAACACCGGGGACCCCCGTCACGACAACTTTCTTTCCCAACTTTATCACTCCCGTTAGGGTATCATTCGCTGTTAAGATAAATCCGTGCCTGAAAGAGTAATGCCTTTCGGAATTGCTTTGGGCCCGGCGGGCCCGGGTAGAAAATGGGTTCTGTGCAGGTTTGGGGAGGGAGAGGATCGGAAGGAGGCATTCCCGGTTGAAATTCCCTTCGGACTCACTCCCGGTCGAAGCGAGCGCTTTCGACCTCACTCTTAGTCGAAAAAGGTGCTGACGCACCTTTTTCTCCAGGAGTGACTCCTCCGGCCCGACCAGGGGTCGGGCCTTCGGACTCACTCCTTCCCAAAGAACCCGCGCATGAACGGGTACATCTCCATGATCTGCTGGCTTGCGATCTCCTCGTAGAGGCGGTAGGTGATACTCACCGCAAGCAGCAGACCCGTTCCCCCGACCGCGCCGATCACACCAAAGAGGTTCGCGACGACCGAGAGAAGGCCGATGAAGACACCGCCGATGACGGTGATCCGCGGGATGTAGCGGTCGAGATACTTCTCGAGCACCTGGGCGTTCCGCCGGTAGCCGGGGATCTGCATCCCGCTCCTCTGGATCTGCCGGGCCACGTCCTTCGAGTCGAGGCCGGCGGTCTTGACCCAGAAGAGCGCGAAGATTGCGCCTCCGACCACCATGACGGTGATATCGATGCCCATACGCAGCATGATCTCCCACGGGGCGTGCCCGAGATCGGAGAGCCACCACATCCAGTCCTGCGGCTGGTTGATCGGCGCGATGTACCACATCAGGCCGTTTACCGGCGTCTGCCCCTGGAACTCGCCGAGGATCGTTATCCCGGCGTTCGAGAGGAACATCCCGATCATCTGGATGTTCGCCTGCAGCACCCGGACGAGGATCATGGGGAGAACGCTCGCATAGATGAGCTTCACCGGGAACCGCGCACGGGCGCCGCGAACGGCCGTATGCGCAAGCGGGATCTCGATACGGGTCGACTCCACGTAGACGATGACCATGAAGATGGCTATCGTCGTCACCAGGGCCAGGAGGTCCGTCCCGAAGTACTCAAGGAAGTTCGCTCCCGAGGTGCCGATGGCGAACAGCCGCGGGAAGAACCCGATCGGGAAGGGATCGGTGCCCGTCTGCCAGTTCAGGAACCCGTTCACGAGACCCTGCGAGACTCCTGCAACGATGAAGAGCCCCACACCTGAGCCGACACCCCACTTGGTGACGACCTCGTCCATCAGCACCACCAGAAGCCCGCCAAGGCAGACCTGGAGGAAGATCAGGAGCGAGACGATGAACAGGTTTCCGCCGAAGAACTGCGCAGCCACCGTCGGGTCGGGCATCATCATCCCGCTCGCGACCATGGGGAACGCTTCGACGATGATCATCACGAAGATGAGCAGCTTCTGCAGGCCCATGTACATGACCTGCCCGCGCGCTTCGCTGGTATCGATCTGCAGGAGTCCGGCACCCTTGAGTAGCTGCAGCACGATCGATGCGGTGACGATCGGCCCGATACCGAGATGCAAGAGCGAACCGCTCGCACCGGCAAGCAGGGCACGGTACAGTCCGAAAATATCCTGTGACTGCGGAGAGAGTCCAAAGATATCGATGTTGGTCAATGAGAAGTAGAGAAGCAGGATAGCAAGCGTCCACATGAGTTTATTCTTGAAGTGGACGTGCCCGTCCGGCCCTCTGACTGCAGGCATCGCTGCAAGGATGGGTTCAAATCTATCCAGCAGATCTCCCATGGTTTCACCTGAAAAAGAAGATCAGACGGTCGTTGCCTGACCGCCCATCTCCTCGATTTTAGCCCGGGCGCGTTCGGAGAACGCCTGGGCCGAGATACTCAGTTTGTGGGTGACTCTTCCGCCGCCGAGCACCTTCTCGATGCCGAGTTCGGCGGCGTTAAGGACGATCGTATCGCCCTCCTGTGTGGCAAGCCCCTCGCGAAGCAGCGCTTCGGCCATCTGGTCGATCTCACCGACATCGAGGGCAGATACCGACACGGACGTCTTGTTGACAAAGCCGTGCTTACCGTTGGATATCTCGCCCTTCAGGTAGAAGTGAGAGAAGCGGTGATCGCGCTGCCCGGCTCTACCCCGTCCACCCCTGTTGCCGGCGCCACGCCGGTTCTTGTGCGTGCCGCCGCCGCAGGTCCGTGAACCCCTGTATTTGGATCTCTTGTTTACGGGCATCTGACTCACCTCATCTTGTAGAGGAGATCGTTGATCTGGGGGCCATAGTAGCCGAGAGCTCCACCCTGCTGAAAGGTTCGCTTGATGGTTTTATAGCCCTTTCGAGGCGGGTGCAGTCTCAGCACCGGTTTGATCTCCACCAGATCACGGAAGCTCGTCTCGCCGTTGCAGAGTGCTGCCGCGAACTCATCGATATCGGCATACGGGGTATGCGCGCGGACGTATTCGTCGGTCAGCCTCTCGTTTCCGGTCAGTCTGCCCCGGGTACGCAGGAGCGTGGCGAGCGTCTCGGCGTCGACCTCTCCGTACGCCACGAAGTCCTTCACCTTGCGGATCATGCCGAGATACGCGGGCGTATCGGGCACGAGCACGCAGTGATTCACGTGATGCAGGCGCAGCATCTTCAGGGTGTCCTTGATCTCGCGGTTGGTCTTGACCACGCCGCGCACCTGTACTACCGCGTACATCTACTGCGTCCCCCCAATCCGAACCATGTTCGTCTGCCGGAGCGCCTCAAACGTCGCCTTCGCGTAGTTGATGGTCGTCCGGGTCTGCCCACGGTTGAACGCCCAGACATCCTTGATGCCTGCCAGCGTCAGGACCTTCTTCGGGATATCTCCGGTCACGAGGCCGATACCCTGCGGGGCGGGCTTCAGCGTCACCTTGACGCTGCCTGCCTTGCCGGTCACCTCGATCGGGATCGAGTGAGCGGCCTCACAGCCGCATTCCCAGCTCCCGCAGCCGCGGGAGACCTTGATCAGATTCAGTTTCGCGTTTACGATTGCCTTCTGGATCGCGTTGCCGACCTGGACGTCCTTCCCCTGGCCGAACCCGACGTAGCCGTTCCTGTTGCCGACCACCACGACGGTGCGGAACTTCACACGGCGACCCGAGTCCGTCATCCGCTGGACCATGTTGATGTCCAGCACCTCGTCCTCCAGGTCGGGCAGGAGGATATCGACGATCTGGGGTTCCTTGATCGGCCTGCCGCTCGCGAGCACCTCATCGATACTGGTGATCTCGCCTGCGGCGACCTTGCGCCCGAGACCGGTGAGCGGAATCCATTCTTCCTGTACGTATGCCATGTCACACCAGCTCCTTCTTGATGGCCTGAGCCACAGCCTCAACGTTCGCTACCAGGTCGCCCGCCCGCTCGGGAGCATACTCCGCGATGTGGGCGCCCTTGAGCCGTTCTTCGTCGGGGAGGATCGATTCGCCGTAGGGGACGTCGAGACCCGCATCCACCGCTCCCTTGAGAGCGGCGAAGACACGCGCCCCGGGTTTTGCCCGGGCAAGTCCGATATCGAGGATTGCCTCGTCATATCCCGCGTTCAGCGCCTTGACTGCAAACAGCATACCGGTCAGGTAAGCGGCCGGGGTGCTCGCAGTCGTTCCCTTGTAGCCGTAGTCGGCGAGTTCGGCCGAGTATGCAGCCACAAGGGTGCGATCTCCCTCGATCTCGGGAACGACCAGCTGTACGATGATCTGCCGGTTCGTCTTCCGGACGACCATCCTCGGAGTTCCCGACGACAGGAGCGCCATCCGCTTGTAGTAGTCGGTCTTACCCTCGTGCCTTCTCCGGAAGGGCACGAAGTATCTTGGGCCGGTTGCCATTATTTCATCCTCCCTGCCGTAATCTCAATCTGAGTCGCAAGGTGCGACACGCTCCGGAACTGGCCTCCGGAAGCCCGCCGGTACATCAGGCGGTAGAGACTCCGGTCGATTGTACCTTCCTCACGCATCTCGCGCAGCATGCGGCGCTGTGCCCGGATCTTCCGGATCCACGACCGCTTGCTGGAACTCCGGGCTCCGGCGGCGCCCTTCCTGCGGCCCGGACCCTTCTGGTGACCGTAGGAACGCTTTGCCATCCGGATACGGGCTCTGCCGCGGCTGTTCCCCTTCACGGGGTGCGCCTTGATCGCACCTTCCCCGATGAGTTCACGCAGGTCGTTTCTGGAGATTGCTGCCTCGATGTCGGCCTGCCGCTCGGGATCGAACCAGACACGGTTGACCCCGCACTTGAGAATGGCGGCCGCCATTCGCTTCTGGTTGGCGAGATCACTCATTCTCGTTCACCTCCTCTTCGACTGCGGCCGGTGCCTCAGCCGCGGGAGTGAGGTCTTTTGCGTTCAGGACTTTGAGCCCGAGTTCCAGAGCCCGCTCCTGAATCGCTCCACGCTTCCTGTTGCCCACAGATCCGGCGATCCGGACGGCCTGGGTCTCCGGGTTCAGACCCGCGAGGTCTGCCGGGGTAAAGACCAGTACCTCCGCATAGCCGCTCGGGTGCATACCGCGAACAGCGGCGGGGCTCCCGTATCCCGGCCGGGGGAGGGCACCCTTCGCCTTGAACTGCCGCCTCTGCTTGTTGTGCAGACCACGCGGACGCCGCCAGACATCTGCCAGCCTCGATTTTCGGTGAAGGCCCCGCCTCTTGAAGGCAGGCTTGTTGTGCCGGGTGCGGACGCGGATCAATCTTCTTGTCTCATCCATTGTTTTCACGCCCTCTCGGTAATGTAGATGCCGTCCTGGAACACCCGGGGATCACGCTTCGTGATCCTGGTCGCGTGTTCGATGTTGGCGGCCGTGTTGCCCACCTTCTCCTTGTCGATACCGGTGAGAGTGACCTCGTCGCTTCCAATCTTGACGGTGACGCCCTCGATGATCTTTGCGACCCGGGGCTGCTTCTCGCCAAGGAAGTTGTTGATCTCAAGGCGGTTGCCCTGCAGTTTGAGCTGGATCGGGAAGTGGCTGTAGACCACCTTCATCCGGTACTCGTAGCCTTCGGTGACACCCCGGAACATGTTCTTCGCATGAGCCTCGAGCGTGCCGGTCATGGCAAGGATCCGCTTCTTGTCGGATGCCGTCGAGACGACGATCTCACCGTCTTCGATCTTGAGGTCGATCTGCGGGAAGCGCATGTCGCGGACCAGCTTGCCCTTCGGTCCGGAGACCGTGAGCACGCCGCCTTCGAGCGTGACGTCAACGCCGGGAGGGATCTCGACTTTTCGTGTTATTGCCATACTCGTCTCCCTCCTTTAGTAGACATAGCCCAGCAGCTGCCCGCCGATCCCTGCGTTCCGCGCCTCTGCGTGGGAGATGACTCCCTTCGAGGTGGAGACGATCAGGATGCCGAAGTTCTTCGCGGGAAGGTACTGCGACTCCCAGTATTCCATATCAGCCATCGAGACCGGGAACCGGGGGCTGATGGCGCCACACTTATTGATCGTTCCGGAGAGCTGGACCCGGAACTGGCCGCCGCGACCGTCGTCGATGAACTCGAAGCCGCTGATAAAGCCGTTTTCCTGCATGACGCGGAGCATTGCGCCGAGAAGCTTGCTGGCGGGTTCTACAATAACCTCGCTCTTTCCAGCGTCCCCGGCATTCTTGATAGCAGTCATCGCGTCAGCGATTGGATTCAGTCGTGCCATGTTCTCTACCCCTAGTTCATCTTCTTGAAGCCCATCTTGCTCGCCCACTCGCGGAAGCACTGACGGCAGAAGTAGATGCCGTACTTCCGTACAAGGCCCTGCTTCCGGCCACAGATGCGGCATTCGTTCGCGCCGCGGCCGAACTTCCGTACGTTCTCAGTCGTTGCAGGCGCTCCTGACTCTTCTGCCATTCCTTACACCTCCACCTGGTAGCGCTCGCGCATGAACGCGATGGCTTCTTCTTTCTTCACCTTCTGGTCGACCGGCAGTTTCCTGCGCCCGACGCTTCTCCGCGCAACCCGCACACCCTTGTACTCGAGCACTACGTTGATGTCCATGCCGTAGATGCCGATCGTCGGGTCGTAGGACATGCCCGGGAAGTCGGTGTGCTCCTCGATACCGAAGGAGACGTTCCCGGTCTGGTCGAACTGCGAGGGTGCAAGCCGCCGCTCGATGATGTCGAGAGCGGTCGTGATGAACTTCTCGGCGTTCTCCCGGCGCAGGGTGACCTTGCACCCGATGGGTGCGCCCTTCCGGATACCGAACGCCGGCTGGGTCCGCTTCGCGATGGTGCGGACTGGTTTCTGGCCGGTGATCTGCTTCACGAGATCCTCCGCCTTGACCAGCCGCTCACCGCTCTCCCCGACGCCCATGTGCACGACGACCTTGTCGATGTAGATCTCCTTCATCGCGGTCATGCCGAGGCCTCCAGTTCAGGTGCTATCGCAGAGCGGCCGACCATGAAGACGTACTCCTCGATGGTCTCGAACCGCTCGCCGGTCGAGTCGTCCGCGAGGACGACGCGGTTCGGGACGGAACTTGCGGTCTTGATGATCTCGACGATCCTCGCGACCTTGCCGGAGTGCTTTCCGCCGACGATCATGGCCACGTTGCCTTCCGCGAAGGGGAAGTGGTCGACGATCCTGAACCGCTCCTCGCCGTCCACCCCGAGGGTCACGACGATCGAGTCCTTTGCCTTGTAGGTGTTGTCGGCGAGGATGTTTGCGCCGAACGCGAGGTTCAGCTGCACCTTGCCGCCCCTGACCGTGGTCTTGTTCCGGATCTTGCAGAGCCGGGTCTTTGCGGACTCCGCCGGGATCTCGACGGCAACCAGGTTGCCCTTGACGTCGAGCTGGATGCGGAAGTGCTTCCCGAGCTTCGGAATCGAGACGATATCAAAGACACCAAGGCCGATCTGCGGGTCCCTGCAGGCCCGCCCGTTGACGAGCACGTCCCGCTGGTGCAGGATCTTACGAACCTCGCTCGCGTTCTGGGCAAGGCCGATGTGCTCGCGGAGCCAGACCCCGACCGGCAGAGCGCCGGCGTTGTGGGGGCCGGGGGCGGTCTTCATGACGAATTTCTGTACTTTCTTCGGGATGTGCCAGGACTCTGGCGCTACCAGCCGCTTGAGATAGTGGGACATTATGCTCCGCCTCCGAGCCTCTGTTCACGTAGTTTATCCTTCAGGTTGAGCTTCGTGATCTGCACGTTCGAGGGGTCGACCGGCCGGGGAACCTCGGTTCCGTCCGACTTTGTCACCATCACGCCGTGCACGACCAGCCGGCACGCCTTCATGTCCACCGCATCGACGACGCCTTCGTCGCCGGCAAAGTCTCCACGGAGCACTTTCACGGTGTCACCCTTGACCACACGGGTTCTCCGGATGTTGTACTTCCCGCGGAGCTCGGGGGAGAGCGGTGCGGAGAGGAAACGGCCCCGGGTGTGGTTCGGTGCGTTGTAACGCGCCTTGCGCTGTTTTCTCGGCTGTTTGCTAACTATGCGTACCATTCTTACCACACCTTACACGATCGTCGTCGCCATGGAGGCGATCTTCGGGAAACGCTCCGCGATCTCACGGGGGACAGCCCCCTTGATCTCGGTTCCCTTCGGCTCACCGCGGTCGTTGACGAGCACCATGGCGTTGTCCTCGAACGAGAGGCGAATGCCGTTCGGGCGGCGGATCTCCTTCTTCTGCCGGATGACCACTGCCTTCTCGAGTTTCCGCCGCATGTCAGGGGTGCCTTTCTTGACGCTCACGGTCGCGATGTCGCCGAGGCCCAGGCAGGGCTGCCGCCGCCGGACACCGTGGTAGCCGTCGACGGAGACGACCTCCACAAGCCGTGCGCCGGTGTTGTCGGAGCAGACCATCCTGGAGCCGGTGGCGAGGGCGCGCGGAATCTTTGCCTGCATCGCCTTCATTCCGTCATCACCTCGACCACAACGAAGTTCGTTGTCTTTGAAAGCGGACGACACTCCGCGATCCGGACCACATCGCCCACGCCGGCGTTGAGGCAGGGCGTGCTGTGGGCATGGTACTTGGACCTGCGTTTCTCGTACCGCTTGTATTTCTTGACGTAGTGGAGGAACTCACGCTCCACCACGACGGTACCGTTCATACGGTCGCTCACGACTTTGCCGGTAATCACCTGGCCGCGTACCGGCAAAGTGCCGTGAAACGGACAATTTGCGTCCTCACATTCCGTTGCCGGAATGGGGACATCCAACCCAATGTTTCGTGCCATTATTCATCCTCGTTTATCTGATGCGCATGCCGATCCGCCGCTCCGGCTGCATCTCCAGGCTCGACCCGTCAACGTCGACGGTCGTGCCGTCGGGAAGCCGGAAGCGGAACACGCTGAACCGTTTCGGTATCTGCTTTTCTCCCCGCCCGGTCAGGATGACCAGGGTATTTTTGGTCTCATCGGTGACGCGACCGGATACCCCGGCATGACCCGGGTTGCTCGCACGGACCACCAGAACGTCCAGCCCGATCAACTCGTGCCGAAGGACGTTCTGGGGAGAGATCATGCGTTCCTCCGCGCGTTCTTCTCGGTCTGGATGCGTGCGATCGTCCTTCTGACCTCGCGGATCCTTCCGGGGTTCTCGGTGGCACCGCCGGCGCTGACCTTCCCGCGCTCCTGGATCAGTTCGAGAGAGAGTTTCTGCTCCTGCTCGAGGAGTTCGGTGTCGGAGAGCTGTTTCACTTCACGTGCCCGAAAGATTGCCATCTATAACTCCTCCTCGAACTCTTCTCCGGAGATCTCCTCGAACTCTTCCTCGAAGACCTCTTCACCGACCTCTTCGGGCGCGATGGGTTCCGCCGGAGCCTGCTTCGGCTCGGGTTCGAGGATGTCGAAGGTGTCGGGCAGCCGTGCATCCGGCGGGACGATCTTGACCTGAACCCCGATGGTTCCGAGTTTCTTGATCGCGATCGCGTAACCCTTCTCGACGATCGTCTCGCTCGGTTCACCGCAGTGCTTGATGTAGCCCTCGGTGAACTTCTGCGTCCGCGACCGCGCGCCGGTCAGTTTCCCGGCGACGATGACCTCGCAGCCGAGCGCACCGGAATCCATGATCCGGCGGATCGTGCTCTGTCCGGCCTTCCTGAAGTACCAGCCGCGCTCGAGAGCGTTCGCGAGCCTCTCCGCCATGATCTGAGCGTTGAAGTTGGGGTTCTTGACCTGCTGGACCTCAACCTGCGGGGACTCGATCTCGTAGACGGTGGCAAGGTCCTGCGTCAGCTGGCGAACCTGCTTGCCGCCTTTCCCGATCACGATACCGGGCTTCTCCGCAAAGATCGTCACCTGGGTGCCGAGCGGCGTCCGGGTGATGTCCATGCCGCCGTATCCGGCCCGCTTGAGTTCCTTCGTGAGGAACTGTTCGACGCGGACGTTGCGCACGCCGTCAGCGATAAATTTCTTCTCGATTGCCATTACGCCACCTCGGTCACGACGATCTCGATGTTCACGGTCTCCCTGCGCTTCGGAGTTGCGCGGCCCATCGCACGCGGGAAGAACGCCCGGAAGCCGCGGCCGGTGTTGGCGGCGACATGGCTGATCCGGAGTTTCTCGACATCGAGGCCGATGTACTCGGCGTTCTTCTCGACGGATTCGAGCAACTTGATGTAGGCCTCTGCAGCCTTGACCGGATACCGGCCGGCGGGCCACTTCGAGAGCCCCCGCTTGTGGGCGACGTTCCGGTTGAACCGCTTGAAGGGGATGGCCTTCTTCAGCGCCACCACGTCGGCGAGGTATGCCTTCGCCTCAGTGGTGCTCATGTTCCGGATGAACCTGGCAATCTCGATCGAGTGCTTGGGAGAGACGGGAAGTTCGTTCGCCTTTGCGCGAGCGACGTTCTCGCCCTCAATTTTTGCCGAATATTCTGTTCTTGCCATAGCCATCACTTCAGCGGTACGTACTTACTCGACCGGGTCGCACCGATACCGGCGCTGCCGTGAGTGACCTTCCTGCGGGTCAGTGCAAACTCACCGAGGTAGTGGAAGACCGCCTCGGGCTGGATCTCCACTGCCTGGAACTCTTTGCCGTTGTGGATCGCGATGGTCTTTCCCACCATCTCGGGCATGATGATCATGTCGCGCAGGTGGGTGCGGATGTTCTCATCCCCGGCCCGGACATCGGCGAGGAGTTTCTCGTGCTCCCGGGAGAGGCCCCGGTCGAACTTCCTGCGTGCCCTGGCCGGCATGAGCGGCAGCAGCTCGGAGAGAGCCATCTGCTGCAGGTCCGCAATGGAGTACCCGCGGTAGGTGAACTCCTCACGGCGCCGCGGCATTCTCTTCTGTGTCTTCTTTGCCATGCTTCACCCCTCACTTCTTCCACTTGCCGGTTCTCCGGGCGGCAATATGCCCGACCTTCCTTCCGGGGGACGTGCCGTGAGATACGGTCTTCGGGCGTCCGCAGTGCTGGTGTCCACCGCCACCGAACGGGTGGTCGATGACGTTCATGCAGACACCCTTGACGCGAGGCCATCTCTCAGCAGAGGACCTGACGTGGAAGTGCTTCTTTCCTGCCTTAACGAACGGTTTTTCACCCCGCCCGCCGCCGGCAACGATACCGACGGTTGCCATGCAGGCACCGTTGAACCACTTGTTCTTGCCGCTCGGCATCCGAACGCCGACCCTGCCGTCGTCGGCCTTGCCGATGACAAGAGCCTGGACACCGCTCGAGCGGACGAACTTGCCGCCGTCGTTGGGCTTGGACTCGATGTTGCAGACGTATGCGCCGACCGGGATCTCCCGGAGCGGCAGGGTGTTGCCGTTTTTCACCACGCCACCCGTGCCCCAGGAGATCGCGTCCCCGACACCGAGACCCTCGGTCGCGAGGACGTAGACCTTCTCGCCGTTCTCAAGCTTGGCGAGAGCGATCGGTGCGTGGCGGGCTGGATCGTGCTCGATATCGATGACGCTCCCGGATACCAGGACGTCGTTCTTTCCTGCGTGCCGCAGTGCCGCCTTATACCGGTGCGACGGTGCACGGTAGGTTGGGCCGCCTTTTCCACGGCTCTGGGCTATAATTCTGTGTGCCATCGTCACTCACCTTACATTATCCCCAGTCGGCTGAGGATCTCTTCAGCCGCCTTCACGTCCGAAAACGTTACAATGGCCTTCTTTTCGCCTTTCATGGTCATCATCGTACGGACGTTGGCCACTTCCTGCTCAAAGGCCGATTCCAGCTCGCGCTTGATCTCCTGCTTGGTGGCATCTCTCGCGACGATAAACTGGAGTTTGCTCTCGCCTTCGAGCATCATCGTTGCTTTTTCCGTAACGAACGGGTGTTTCAGCTTCATGAGAACTCCTCCAGTCTCCTGATTGCGGACTCCGTCCAGACCGTCAGGCGTCCTGCCTGCGTGCCGGGTGCCAGGAGCTCGGTGTTGAGCTGATCGACCGCCACGGCATCGACACCCGCGAGGTTCCGGGCTGCCCGGAGCGGTTCGCCGCCGGTGACGATGAGAAGGCTCTTGCGCTGCTTGTAGCGGCGGCCACGCATGGTGCCGCGCCCTGCACGGACCTTCCGGCTGCCCTTCGCCCGCTCGACGTCGGCATAGACTCCGAGCGCGGTGAGCGCCGCGATGACGTCGCCGGTGCGGGTGATCTCCTCAAACCGGTCCTCGAAGACCAGCGGGAGGTCGCCTTCGAAGAGGTGCCCGCGTTCACGGACGAGGTCCTGGCGGGTGCTGGCGGCGATGGCGGACCGGAGAGCTTTGCGCTTCTCTTTTCTGTTGATCTCCTTGACGAGGATCTTCTCGACCTTCGGGGGGTGCGCTGCACGCCCGCCGGTCGCCTGCGGAACCCGGGCAACCCTGTTGCCGTTCTTGATCCGGGGAACCTGAGCGACGCCGCGGCCGCTGCCCCAGGACTCCGCCGAGGTGCGGATGCCTGCATAGGGGTTTGTCCCATGCGGCTGGAACCGGGTGCTCTGGAGCGCGAGGACTGCCCGCTTGATCAGGTCGGGCCTGTATTCTTCCGTAAAGATCTCCGGGAGATCGATCTCATGGGCGATCTCGCCCGTCAGTGTTCGAACCTGTGCCTTCATCGCTGCTCACCCCTGCTGGCTCTGCACGCTGACGAAGTTGACCGTCGGTGTGCGGATGGCGTGTTCACCCTGCCGTATCGCGGGCCGGATCCGGACCAGACGCTTGTTCGGTCCCGGGACGGAGCCCTTGATCAGCACATAGGGGCCGCGCACGAGACCGTAGTGCAGGAAGCCGCCTGCCGGCGTGATGTCGTTGCCGTCGGTGCCGATCTTCAAGATCCGCTTGTTGAACTCGGTGCGCTGCTGGTAACCCATCTGGCCCATCTGGGGCACCTGCCACCTGACGTGGTGCGGGTTCCAGGGACCGAGGTTGCCGATGTGCCGCTTCTTGCCGCCGCGGGAGTGTTTCCGCTTCCGGACCTGGACGCCCCAGCGCTTGACGGGGCCTTCAGTGCCCTTACCGGTGGTGACGGCGGTGACGTCGACGTACTCGCCGACCTCGAAGTTCGCGGAGATCGAGATCTCTTTCCCGAGGATCTCAGCGGCGTAGGCGATCTGGTCCTCAAGGCTTCCGCCGGCGATCCGCATCTCCATCAGGTCGGGGACCTTCTTCGGGACACCGGTGAGTTCCACCGGGCGGGTGTAGGTCAGGGCGTAGAGTTCCACGACCTTGCCTTCGCCGATGGCGGCCTTGATGGCCTCGAGGGCGGCGGCGGTGTCATGGTTCTTCGGGACGTTGATCCGGCGGGAGAGTTCCTCGTCGAGATCGGTCGTCCACGCCTCGGTCAGCGCGTGCTTTCCGTAGGTGTCTTCACCGTATGCGCGCACGCCGGCCACCCGCATGGGCGGGACCTCAACCACGGTCACCGGCACCATCACGTCCTTGCCTTCGGTGGGGCTGCTCTTGTGGTCATCGACCATGATGACGTGGGTCATTCCCACCTTGTAGCCTGCAAACCCCTGCACAACCGGGGTTCCCGTGTACTCCGGCCATGAGCCGTAGCGGGGAACCGGGCTCTTTGCCCGCTTTCTCGGGCTGTACGCGAGGGATCCTCTGCGTGGTCTGTGTATGTTCGGCATTTTTCAATCAACCCTTCGTGCGTTGTAGCGTGATGCATCGACTGCAGGCTCCCCGCAGTGCGATGCGTGCGCCGGGCAGCCGTGCCGAATGTGCCGGCACGGTATACCCTCTGGCGAACCCGGATGGGGCGGAACATCGAACGCCACGCCATGTTGCCATAGCGTAAGGGAAACAGTTGATGGAGGCAGCGGAACGCGAAGTCACAGAGACATTCGTCTCCGTGCGCCTCGACCGCTCTCTCTGCTGCCGTCCCGGTGTGCACCGGGTGCATTCCAGTCGTCGCCAATAGATCCTGACTCTTCGACGCTCCCGAAGTCATTCTCCCCGGAACCGGGCGCGCTGCACAGGCGTTGGCCCAGCGTCTCGATCAGATCCAGCTCCTGTCATCCCGTTGTGACGAGCACAACTCCATATCGACATCGCCCTCCGTGAGGAGGGTTCGACCGTGTCTCTTACCTCCCGCACCCTCCGCCGTGAGCCTTCAATTCGCATACATGCGATATGAGGGACAATCCTGGGAATCAAAGGCATTTACGATGCCGGATTTTCCCCGGATCAGGGCGGAACCGTGCAGAGCGGTTTCTTAAACATTACTTAAAATGAGATATAAACATTGTTATCGGATCTTTTGGGATTTTGCGCACAACGGTCTCGCCGCCATATGGGCGGAACCGGTTCTCCGAACTGAACGGTCGAGAGGATGAATGAAGGACTGCACTGAGTGCGCCTGCGGCAGGTGGGCGCGGGGTATGCTCCCGCACGATGCCCGTATGCGCGCCCACGAAACCGTATCACCCGAAGTAGAGATCGCCGTCGTTGTTGATATAGACCTCAACATCCTCGCGGACCTGTCTCCCGCTGAACCGCTCGGGATTTGAATCCCGGAGCCGATTTATGAGCGTTATCGTATCGTACTTGACCTTCAGTCCCTGCTTCTCCGCTTCGGCATAGATGAGCTCCGGTGCCTTGAGCAGATCGAGACCGCTTTTCAGCGTACAGAGATGTATGGCGTCGAGAGTGTAGAGGAATTCGAGCGTCTCGCGTGCGCGCGCGATGTTCTCGAGAGCGGCTTTCTCGATGGTGCAGACGTTGGCCTTCGAGGTGTGGATGATCTCCGCAATCTGCTGCTGCGTCAGCCCTTGCTTGCGGTAGCGCAGCACTTCCTTCTGGCGATCGGTGAGCAGACCTTGTTTCATCAAATATATATGGGCCGTGCAAATTTAAACACTTTTCCTTAACCCTCCCCGGCATTGGACGGGATTTTCGGGGCATTTCAAAACGTTTATATGAGAACTTGGTGATACTATCGTGTTCTCAAATTTTGAGAGGTGTTAAAGTGGTTGTAAAAGTTGGAATTGCAAAACTGGGAAATATTGCCAGTGGTGTGATGGGTGAACTCCTTCTCGATGAGCGCGCTGACCGTGAGGACATGATCACCTTCATGGCGACCTCCGGCACGAAGCTGCAGCCCGAGGACATCGACCGTGTCGTCAGCAACATGAAGGCATGGGGCCCGGACTTCTGTATCGTCGTCTCCCCGAACGGCATCCTCCCCGGACCCACCAAGGCTCGTGAGGACCTCGCAGCGGCCGGAATCCCGTGCATCGTCATCACCGACGACGTCACCTCCAAGAAGGAGCAGTTCGAAGCGCTCAAGGCGAGCAACTTCGGCTACATCATCATGAAGGCCGACTCCATGATCGGCGCCCGCCGCGAGTTCCTCGACCCCATCGAGATGGCGGACTACAACGGCAACCTCGTCAAGGTCCTCGCCATCACCGGTGCGTTCCGCAAGATGCAGATGGAGCTCGACAAGGTCATCGACCAGGTGAAGGCAGGCAAGAAGGGCGCGGACCTCGTGCTCCCGAAGGTCGTCATGACCGCCGAAAAGGCGATCGAGGGCGAGTTCAGCAACCCCTACGCGCTCGCGAAGGCCCGTGCTGCCTACGAGATCGCCCAGGCGGTTGCAGGTGTCAACGTCAAGGGCTGCTTCATGACGAAGGAGTGGGAGAAGTACATCCCGATCGTCGCGAGCGCCCACGAGATGATGCGCCAGGCCATGCTCCTCTGCGAGGAGGCACGCGAGCTTGAGAAGAGCATGGACGCGGTCATCAGGATGCCCCACAAGAAGACCGGCGAGATCGTCTCGAAGACCACTCTCATCAGCAAGCCCGAGTAAACCCAACACCAATTCTTTTTTCCGAGATTGTAGAGTGCGTTACCTGGTAGAGAGTATGCCGTCTGTCTCCGTTGACGATGGGATGAGATCCGGGTTTCCAGGAACCATCTCTAGATCAATGCCTTGCACTTCGCGTGAGGCCGTAGCCTCAGCCCCTACTGTCAACGCACGCGAAGCCGCGAAGGGCGCGAAAGGGACTGCAACACCTTCTACTAAACTTCGCGGCTTCGCGGCTTCGCGTGAGGCCATGTCACCACCCCTACACCATCAACGCACGCCAAATTGACGTCAGCATTGGCGGCTTCCTCTGGAAAAACGGTTTCCGGCATCCGGAAGGAACTAAGGAGTCCGTCACAACTCAAAAACGCTTCGCGTTTTCTCATGCTCCGGCCCTTGGCCCGTCGCACCCCTCTACGGCAAAAAGATCATCATCCGCTCTTCCGTCATCTCCTCGATCGCGTATCTCGGCCCCTCCCGCCCGATGCCCGAACCCCTGACCCCCCCGTAGGGGGCGTGGTCCATCCGGAACGTCGAGACGTCGTTGACCACCAGGCCGCCAACCCGGAGTTCCGCGAACGCCTGCGCGATCCTCCGGGAATCGTGGGTGAAGAGGCCCGCCTGCAGCCCATACTCGGAGTCGTTCGCGAGCGCGAGCGCCTCCTCGAAAGTCTCGTAGGGGGTGACGGTCACCACCGGGGCGAAGACCTCGGTCCGGTTCACCGCCATATCCGGCGTCGTCTCGACAAGAATCGTCGGCTCAAAGAGCCGGCCGTCGCGGGTTCCGCCGACGAGCACCTTCGCGCCGCCTGCGATGGCCTCCTCCACCTTCGCAAACGTCGTCTCCGCGGCAGACTCCGAGATCATCGGGCCCACACCGGTCGTTGGTTCGCGCGGATCGCCGACGGTAAGGGCACGGGCTCGTTCGACAAGCAGCGCGAGCGCCTCCTCGTAAATCGGCCGATGGAGGTAGACCCGCTGCACCGAGATACAGGCCTGGCCGGCGTTCGAGAACCCGCCGGCAACGATGCGGTCGACCGCAAACGAGATATCGGCATCCTCATGAACGATCACGGCTGCGTTTCCGCCGAGTTCCAGCCCGACGCGTTTTCTGCCGGCAATCGCCCGGAGGTGCCATCCGACGGCCGGACTCCCGGTGAAACTCACGCAGGCGATCCGGTCGTCCCGCACCATCCGCTCCGCAAGATCGGTGCGGCAGGGGACGACGCTGAGCGCCTCCGCCGGAAACCCTGCCTCAAGCACCATCTCGCCGAGCATCAGCGCAGAGATCGGGGTGGCCGACGCGGGTTTGAGGATGACGGAGTTCCCGGCGGCGATGGCCGGCCCCAGTTTGTGGCAGACAAGGTTGAGCGGGAAGTTGAACGGCGTGATCGCGAGCACCGGACCGAGCGGGAACCGCCGGAGACAGCCAATCCGCCCTTCCCCGGCCGCGTTCCAGTCGAGTGGGAGGATCGTGCCGTCGATGCGCCGCGCCTCCTCGGCGGAGACCTCGATCGTCTCCCGCGCACGCACGACCTCGCCCTCAGCAAGGGCACGGGTCTTTCCCGCTTCGAGCACGATCGTGCCGGCAAGGTCCGCGGCCCGCTCCCGGATGAGATCGGCAAGCGCATAGAGGATCTCCGAGCGGCGGTGTGCGGGAAGGCGCCGGGTGATGGAGAACCCGCGTTCGGCGGAAGAGAGAGCGTCCTCGACATCCGTCCTCCCGGCAAGGCAGACCCGGCCGACGATCTCCCCGTCGTATGGGAACCGGACGTCCAGGATATCGGTACTCGTTCGCCATTCTCCACCGATCAGGAATCCGTGCGGCTCTGTCATAGAAAGAGAGTCGGTACCCCTCGAAATTAATTTTTCTCGCGGAAGAGTGCGCCGAGGTCTTCGGGGAGCGTCAGGATGACCGGTTCCAGGTGCAGCCGCTCCATGAACGCCGAGTCGCACATGGAGAAGGTGTTCGGGTTCAGCCGTGCGATGATGGAACAGAACGCACGGTGGCCGTGCCCGGCTTTTCCCGGGGCATCAAAGAAGATCGAGGCGTTGAAGGCGTGCGTGCCAAGGCACCGGTAAAAGTCGACGACCCGGAGGATGCCCTCGGCCAGCGGCCCGACATACGGTTCAAGGTCATCGAGCGTCGATACCGGGAGGATCCCCCGCACCTCCCGCTCGCCGAGGGGGACGGGATTCGCCGACCAGAAGATCTCGTCTTCGAAGAGGAACCGCTCCGAGCAGCGTTCACGCTCCACGAGGTCGTCCCAGTAGAGGCGGCCGTGATCGGCAAGATAGCGGCGGCCGCCGGAGAGGTAGAGATCCGCAAGGCGGGTGGGCTCCGCATCGGAGATACCCTGCAGGTGCGGATGAACGATGCTCGCACCCGCCGACGGGAGGTTGTTCCAGTTGATGCTCGCATACCCCGGGGAACGGGCGAGAGCCTCCGCCGTTCCAGATATGGCATCCGCAAGACACTTCGCATCGAACCGGCCGGGTCCGTGATCGGGCGTGATCACCGTGACCACGTGACGTCCGGCAAACGGATAGAGGTTCGGGAACGTCACGCTCTCCCCGCGCCGGAGCCGGCTGCCGTCCTCGAACGTCGGGGTGAAGGTATCGATGGCACCGGGGCAGAAGGGGCAGCCGTCGCGGGATGAAGGCATGGCGGGAGCGGCGTCGATCTGCCGCTCAACCCGGACGGGACTGATCCGGCATTGGATACCGGTGAGCGATTCCCGGCGGTACTGGAGGATACCCCGTCCCGTCAGGATCTCGCGGGTGGTGAACATGGCCTTTCATACTCCGGTTGGTGCGCCGAGCGTATAAAACCCTGTCAGGATTGCGGACGGCGGCGCCAGAGATCACGGCGAAACCCGGACGCATTTCCGTCGGTCGGAACTATCCGGCGGTGCCGTAAAAAAAAAGAGATCGTGTTCTTCCGGCTCAGACAATGTACTTGCCGAGGAGGCGGATGGAGTTGGTCATGTCGGGGCCGAGCGGCGAGCCGAAGATGATCTGGGTAACTCCAGCCTTTGCAAGGTCTTCGCACTTCTGCTTGACCGTGTCGGGGGTACCGGCGATGGTGAAGGCGTCGATCTCCGCGTCGCCGACGAGTCCGCCGACCGCCTTGAAGTCGAAGCGTGCGAGCGCTTCCTTGATCTTCGCGACGTTGCCCTGGTCGAGTCCGTGGCGCTCAAGGATCGCGGGCGGGGAGCCTGCGGCGATGAATGCGGCGACGATCTTCGCGGCGTTCCGGGCCTTCTTCTCGTCCATGTCGATGGACATGGCGGTGTAGGCACCGACGTCGAACTTCTTCTTGTCGACTGCTTCCATTGCCTTCTTGATGATCGGGATGGCGACCTCGAAGTCCTTGGGGTTCGAGGCGTTGATCAGGGCACCGTCACCGATCGTTCCGGCGAGCTCGAGCACCTTGGGGCCCTGGGCGCCGATGTAGATCGGGATACCCTTCTTGCCCGGCAGGGTGACACCAGTCAGCTTGGCGCCGTCGTAGTCGAAGAACTCCATGTTGCCGGTCTTCTTGACCTCTTCGCCGGCGAGGAGTTTCCTGATCTGCTCGACACCTTCTTTCAGGTGGCCGACAGGCTTGACGGGGTCGATCGCGAGCTTAGGGAGCGTCGAGAGGTCACCGGGCCCGATACCGAGGACGGCACGTCCGTCGGAGATCTCGTTTAAGGTAGCCATGAAGGACGCAATGGCTGCCGGGGTGTCGGTGAACGTGTTCATGATACCCGGTCCCATCTTGATCGAGTCGGTGTTTGCCGCGATCATGGCGAGGGTCGGATATGCGTGACGGTTGTTGTAGTGGTTGGTGATCCAAGCGAAGTCGATATCCTTCGACTCTGCAAGCTTGGTGTAGTTCACCACCTGCTTGACGTTGATTGCTCCGGGCACAAATTCAATTCCATATGTAGTCAAGGCTATACACCTCATTGAGTAGTTACGTGCAGGGAGTTAAATATATTATCATTTTGTGCTCTCCAAACGTCACGTACCGCACAGGTAGTGCAAAACGGAGAGGTGTAACGGGTTCTCCTGGGCATCAGGTGAATCCTATCCCTTACCCGCGAGGAGGCTTCAGCCGGGGGAAGCAAAACCGGAACACTTAAATAAGCGACTTGAAGGATTAGGTCGGCTTTCGCGCTCCCGGAGCGTACAGAAATGTATATCTTCGTCCGCCCACATATTCATCACTAGTTCTGAATGAAATTCATGCTTCTTTCGCGGCAACGATCGCGCCGGGCCTGCGAAGGGATCTGGCGGGGAGTATAGTCTCATGCGAGTACTGGCGATAGGACTGGGCGGTGCCGGTTCAAGGGTTGTGGATCAACTCTACAACCATGACCAGCGCAGCAAGGTCTACTGCATGAGTGCGGTAGCAATCGACATCGATCCTAACTCCCTGCTGCAACTCCGCTATCTCCCGAACCCCGCGCGAATCTTCTTCCCACGGGTCGATATCCCGGATCACGCCAAGGTCACGAACGTGATCGATATAGAGGAGGTGATGACCCGCCTTCAGAGCATGGATACGATGGAGATCGATGCCATCCTCTTCTGCTGCGGGCTCGGCGGCAGCGTTATCGATATCGCACCGCTCATCATCACCGAGATCCGGAAGTCCTACGTCGAACCGATCTTTGCTCTTGCCATACTGCCCTGTCTGGAGGAGGGGAAGCGGGTCTCCGCCAAGGCCGCCGACGATCTCGACGTGCTCCACGAACTCGTCGACGCCGTCGTCCTCTTCGACAACGAGACCTGGTCGAAGAAGATCAGGGCGGCCGCCGCTGCAGCCGAGGCCGAGAACACCGGCGTCATGGGCCAGCTGCGCCAGATCCCCGTAGGATCCGACCCGAGGACACACTACAATCAGCTCAACGAGAGGATTGCGCGCCAGATCGGCCTCCTTCTCCGCGCCGGAGAGTTCAACGAATCCGGGCTCGACGTCGCCGAGGTTGTCCTGGATGCCGGCGAGGTCTTAAACACCCTGAAAGGAAACGGGTTCGTCGCGGTCGGCTACGCCACGGAGCGGCTGCCGACAGGATGGACGAACATCCTCCGCCGGCGGCAGTCACTAAAAGACTTCATCCAGGGATCGCAGGAGAAGGCCGCCCGGATCATCTCGCTCGCCAAAAAAGCGGTGTACGAAGAGGTTTCGGTTCCCTGCGACCTCACGAGCGCCGACAAGGCGCTGGTGCTGATCGCCGGGCCTTCGGCCGAACTCTCGATGAAGGGGTTCCAGACAGTCCGGAAGTGGATCGACCGGAGCATCGCCGGGCTCGAGATGCGATCAGGCGACTATCCGGTGAAGAACACGTCGTTTGTCGGGATCATCATCGTGCTCTCGGGGCTCACCAACATCCCCCGGGTCGAGGAACTCCGGGAGATCCGGGCGGAGTACCAACTCGAGTGCGAGGAAGAACGGCTGAGGGCGGAAGAAGAGGAGCGGCTGCGTAACGAGGAGGAAGCCCTGGCGGCCGGCGCCGCTCCCGAGATGCTGGACGACGACGATATCCCCGGTTTTACCTCGCCTCTCGAATCGGCGTATCTTGAGGAGATTGGGTACATGGCAGAACCAACCACACCGGAGAAGGATGAGATGATCGCGCTCCCGGGCAGCGGCGGGAGCGACCGGAAGCGCAGGGACGACACCATCGATATCCTTCCGAAAGCCGAGAAGAAGCAGGACGAAGGCCCCGTCGTCCTGCCCCCGAAGCCGGGTGGGAGGGAGATCGATCTCACCGGGTCGGCCTCGGTCACCTCGTCGGTGCCCGCCCCGAAGAACTCCACCTTCGGCCTCAAAGGGATCAACATCGAGAAGGGCGGCCCAAAAGACGATGCGATAACCTACTCCGCACCCTTAAAACCCATTCAGCGGCCGAAAGACGGGGCGCTCTCTGCAGACGCGAGCACCCTGGATCGCGGGATGCAGCGGCCGAAGGACGGGGTGTTCACCGGCGACCGCGTTACCCTCGGCCACGGGGCGCAACGGCCGAACGACGGCCTCTTCGAGGAGGCCGGCCTGCGCATGCGCGAAGGGGCGCCCTTACCGAAGGACGGTTCGCCGGGCCGGAGGGGATTTGTCGGGTCGGGCCCCCGCCCGAAAGAGGTCGTTCCCTCGCGCGGAAGGCTCGAGGTGATCGACGCGGCCGCCCGGCAGAAGAACCAGAACGAAGAGAAGAGAACGGATGAGGACGCTGACGGCGGGATCACCTGGCTGTAGCGTCCGCTATCTTTTCAAACGGCACAGTTCCTGCACCAATCTCTGTTTTGACCGCGTACCCTTTCTCGATGGCGTTCGCGACCATGTTCATGCCGCTGAACGCGATGACGGAGAGACGGTAGGGATGTTTGGGGAGATTGAACTCGCCGATGCCCCCTCCGGCGGGGAAGGTGAAACCACACTCCTCCATCAGGCCGACGGCCACCTCTACCCGATAGCGTGCGACCGCGGGCACCGCGCGGACGTTTGCAAGCCCGACGCCGGCCTGGGTCGTCACTAGCCGGTTGATCGAGGTGAGCCCGGCGGATATGAAGAGGTTGAGCGGGTCGACCGAGGTCCCGCGGTAGCCGATGAGGTCGAGGAATCCTGCAGAACCGTCCTCATCGACGGCGATCCTGCCGGCATACTCGAGCCTCGTCGGGATGCCCATCTTCTGGAGGACACCGTCCAGAGTGACGCTGCAGGCCGTCATGATCCCGGCGTGGCCCTCGGGTATGCGGGGATCGGAATCGACGATCCGGTAGGCGGGGAGAAATCCGTAACCCGCCGCCGCCACCTGGTCGAAGGCTGCCGTGACGGCCTGGAGGTCTTCTTCCCGCACGAAGGAGAGGTTGTAGGCGACGCTCCCCGTGGCGGTCGACGGGTCGAAGGTGCTCCGGAAGGCGAGCTGCTCGAGTTTCGATATGATGAAGCCGAGCCGCTGATCGACGAGCGCACGCTCGCTCTCGGCGATCCCGGCCTCGGTGAGGAGGCGGCCCCGGTTCCCGACCTTCTCCGTAAATCCCATCTCGTCGAGGTACTGGAGGTAGTACTGGACGGCGCGGTCGCTCAAGACGAATCCCCGTTCAGCCATCTTCTCGCTCAACCGTTTCGCGCCCAGGGGTTCGTGCGCCTCCGCAAGAATCCGCAGGATCTCAAGGTATTTCCGTTCCGAACGTATCGAGGGGGTCATCGGGTATGCACCGTGCCAACACTGTCCTGGTACCGGCCCTGATAGAGCCGGTCGCCGTTTAACACTTCCTGCAGGATCATCTGCACGATCCGATCGCCCGCTGCAAGGTGGATCTCCTCGGCGCCGGTGTTCGTCAGGCAGAGTGTCAGCTGGCCGCGGAACCCGGGGTCGACAAACCCGCCGCCGAGGAGGACGCCGCGACGGGCGAGCGAGGAGCGGCACCGGAGGGTTGCTGCGAGGTCTCGCGGGAGTTCCACCCGCTCGATCGAGGGGACGAGGGTGCATACGCCGCGCGGGAGCACCGCCTCTTCAGCCGCACGGAGATCATAGGATGCGGGCTGCTGGGACGCGTCGTGGTATGGCTCGATGACGAGATCGCCGTCCTGGAGCCGGCGAACGATTTCGCTGGACGAGAGGATCATTGTATAGAGTACTGACATAAAAACGCTTAATAACTTATGATAGAAACCGAAGAGGGGACCCATGGGGTAGTGGACATCCTTTTGGGCTTCGAACCCAAGGACGCGGGTTCAATTCCCGCTGGGTCCGTCGTTTTTTGGGGGTGCGCAAACCCACGCACCCGAATATCGTTACATGATACGGATGTACGTGGTGTGCTGCTCCCCGACCCGGATGGGGGGGAAGAGCAGTCCGGCATCGGGCACGTCGTCCGCAGAGGCGCGTACCCGGATCAAGTATTCGCCCGGCGGGAGCGGCCGGAGATCGAACCCTGTAGGAATCCTGTGTCTCCGAGAGATGCAGGCCCCGGAAGAAGAACTCCGTAGTCGCCAGACACAGACGCCCAATCGCACGACGGGAGTGTGGGCCGCCAGGGGCCCGGGGGCGCACCCCCTGTTGAAAAAAAGATTCCGAGGCCTCTCACTCTATACGGATATATGCGTCTCCAGTCGCCCCGGCAGTCACATTCTGGGTGATCTTTGCAATAGCGTCCGCGGTATCGGGCGCCGAACCACGGACCCGGATGATGTACTCGCCGGGCGGGAGGCCTTCTGAGGGAGCCGCACACGCGCCAGTATGGCCCTGGCGATCCGGTTGTTTCGGAGTAAAATCTCTTCCGAAAGTGATAGTTAACCCGCCCGCTCCGGGAAACCGGTGTAATTACCCGGAATCACCGCGGGTTTATCCATCATTCGTCAGATTGCCCTGCAACTCGTTCCGATCAAAAAAGGGTATGAGGATAGGTATCAGCTGATTCTGATATATGCCCGCTCGCTCGCTCCCACCTGAACGGAGTCCGCCCATGTAATCTCATTACTCGCACCATCATCGTCAGGTGTTATCTCCTGGGCAAAAACCCGTATCTTGTACCACCCTTCCTTCTCCCCGAGGTTAAGGGTGGTCGAATACGTGCCGTTAACATTGGTGTCTGCGGGGTGGTGCAGCGTATCGGCCTCGTGCCAGTTGCCGTCCCACCAGATATCGTCCTGGCTGAACTGGTACATGATCTTCTGTGTCACGGATCGGTTTCCTGTGTAGTTAAGGCCCCAGGTGGGGACAAGAATGCCGGAGTCATCCGTGTCGAGAGATTCCTGGGTCAACCAGATCTGCGCCGCGGCAGCGCCGGACTCACTGAGGTTATGGCTGGCGGTGATGAAGGTGTGGGGGAGATGTAGTTCCGTCGGGCCCACGCTGCCGTTGAACTTGATGACGGAATCGTTGCCGAAGATGTCGATGTTCCCCTCTTTCAAGACCTTCAGGCGGAAGGTGGTTTCCCAGGTCTGGTCGAGGAAGATGTCTCCAACTTCAAAGCTGAGGGTCTGGTCACCCCCCCAGTCATCGCTCAGGTCTTCCCACTCCGGTCCCCAGATGGTCGTTTTGTTGTCTGTCCAGTACTTGACCATCTTGGTCGGCGGCTCATAGTCAAAGACGTCCTCTGTGGGCGTGGAGGTATTGATCATGACCTTATCGAACGCCAGGTCCATCGTGGTGTTGACGCTCGCCGCCTCCTGGAGGTTCCGGGCAATCTTGGTGTAGATCTCGGCAAGGTCATCGCCGGAAGGCGCATGGTGATGCTCCCCACCGGTCGCGTTTGCAAGGACTTCCATTGTATTCCATGTGTTGCCGCCCTCTTGGATACCTTCCGAGAACGATATCGTGTACAGCCGGATGTTGTTCTTGTTCGCATAGACTGACATATTCTGCTCATCATCCTCAAGATCCGGGAAGGATGTATAACTCTTCTGGGCAAGCGGGTCGCCATAGTCATTATACTCGCCGTCACCAAGAACAATAACCGCTTTCACGGCATTGGAGCGACCGTAAAATTTTAACTCGGTGATCGCTTTGTAGATGCCATAGCGCATAGGCGTCCCCGAATCAGGGATCATTCCTTCGATTGTAGTGTTGATTGTTGACGGGCTGCTGCTCAGTCCTAGGTCGAGGGTTGCACACTCATCGTAGTACCTGTCAGCACCATAGTGTTCATTGCGATAATTCGTATCATCCTGCCATGTGTCATCCTCGCCGAGCCATCCACCGAACCATCCACCGAACCATCCACCGAACCATCCACCGAACCATCCGCCAGCGTTCCGGCTATACTGAATGATATCTGTCTGCCCCTGGCCGCCAAAGGACACAAGTCCAAGTCGGTCGTATCCATGATCAATCTGACCATTGAAGATCTTGGAGGCATCCATCGCCTTGACCATACGATCAGGGTTATCCTTCAACATACTCCCCGATCGGTCAGTACAGAGCATCACGTCGATCGGCTTCTTCTGGAGCGCCCAGCCGTCGCCGATCAACTGGATCGTGACGTTCACACTACTGTTCACGGCAACCACCTGGGGCTCGACCGTGACATTGACGCTGAGATAGGGATAGTTCCTGAAGGACACTGTAGTGTCTTCCTGCATACCTTCCCATTCGGCCTGGATCGTTGCACTCCCCGAGGCCGTATCATTGTACTGGGGATCAGACATATTCCGGGTGAAGGCTCCGGGGTGGAATTCGATCGTGGCAAACCCATCCTCATCGGTCATGGCAACAAGAGGCGCACCATCTTTCTTGGAAATGGAGATGCCGTTCGATATCCAGGGCTCGTCAGTCATCAAATTTCCCTCGCCGTCGACCCTGGTGATCCTGAACGAAACACTCTCGTTTCGAACAGGGTTGCCCTTTGAGTCCATTACCTTCGCTTTGATCGAAGCAACAATATCCTCTTTCACATCCCTGCTTGCGATGGCCTGGGGGACGGCAGTAAGAACTATACCAGTCGGGTCGGCGCTATAGAAGCCCACCTTCTGCGTACATGAAACGCTGCTGTTGTCGACGGCAGTCGCGGTTATCTCTGCGACACCGATCCGGTCAAGCGATGTATACGTGATCTGCGCCTTACCCATACTGTTTGTTCTGGTGAACAACTCCTCCGGGTTCAGGAAACCGGATATCGGCTGGACGTTTACCTGTATCTCCCGGTCACCTGCGGGGTTACCATACTCGTCATAGAGGGCATAAGTGATGGTGAACTCCCCGGGTAGCGGCAGTTCGGGGTAGTAATCAGGGTTCGGATCCGCCACCATCGGAGAGACGGACTGGTAGATCTCCGACGGCTCTCCATTCGCAAGCCCGGTGATAGTCAGAGAGCGTGGCCCGATATTTCCGGGAAATGTTACATAAACAATATTTTGCCCGGCCATCGTGTCGACCCGAAGCGTTGTGGTGGCGTTCCCGACAGAATCCACTGGCACTTTGACCTCATCCATGCCGTTAACGAACGTCGCACCTCCCGTGGGCGAACCCACCATAAACGTCACCTCCTCGGCCACGTTCCGCCCGTCCACCACATTTCCATACCGGTCCACCATCCGGACGGTGATATTCGTCTCCCCCCCCGCGGTCACTTCCGGGTCGTACCAGAGGTTGGCAATTTTATGTGGTGTCGCGTGGTCGATCTTCTGCTCGACGTTCCTGGTCAGAGGTTCCATCCCCTCGCGCGCCACCGTCGCCGTGATTATTGCCGTCCCGCTCCGCGTCCCGGGCGTGAAGGCCGCTGCTGCTCTTCCGGCGCTGTCAGTCACCACGCGCGTGGGTGGGATACTCCCATACTCATCATCATCCACCGCAAGGTTGACAGCAACACCGCCAACCGGAGCGGCAGGGGTGCCGTTTGTGACCAGCACCGTGACGGTCGAGGACCCCCCGCTCCCCGCCGTCAGCCACGGCGTATCGGTACTGAGGGTAATATTGTCAGGTATCAGCGCCCCGGCCGGGGCCGCAAGAAAGAGCAGCCCTACCGCCAGGCACGCATACGTCCATCCGTTCATACGTCACCGTATGTATTCCTGACACGCCATCCCATATAAACCTTGTTAGTTCAAGAGACGGCTAAGAAAGCCTATTTTTCAAATCAGACAATAGTATCCGCTCAAATCAAACATATTTCCCACACACCGCCCGGGGTCTGAATGAACCGGCGTTGATTCTCCGGAACAGAGAACGATCTTTCCTCCAGGAACCGATCCGGTCGCCGGGCCCGGGAACAGGATGCTGCCGGAAACCCGGCCCCGCGAAGAAAAAGAGATAGGGGCTACAGGCTGTTCGGACGGCGCGGCCTGCCCCGGTTCCGCCCCGACCGCCTGTATCGCACGACCATGACCGCAGCAAGGAGAAGCACAGCAACAACCCCGACACCGACGACGAGCGCCCCGACGTTGAGTTCCTTTTCCATGACCAGCGGAATGGTGAGCTCAGTTATGCCGAGCGGGATGTCGGCATCGACCGAGATGTTCCGGTAACCTTCACAGGCAGCGGTGACGGTATGCACCTTGTTCGTGACAAGCGGCGTCTTGAGGAACCCCTGGCTGTCGGTCACTCCGACGGCCTTGCCGTCGATGACGATGACCGCTCCGGCAACCGGGTTGTTCTCGGGGTCCGACGCCCGGATGGTCACGCTCGCCCGGTCGTAACCGAGTTCGGCAACGATATCCTCGCCCTGCCCGGTGATCTGACGGATCGAACTCCAGTCCGCGTAACCGGGCGCCCGCACCACGATCTCGTAGGTGCCTGCATGGATATTGGAGAGCATGAACCTGCCGTACTGGCTGGTCTTGCCCTGCAGTGTCCCGTTGAGATAGATCTCAGCCGCCTCGACCGGCCTCGTCGCCTCGTTGAAGACCGTAATCGAGACGGGGTATTCCGACTTCGAGAGACGCACCGGGAGGAAGACGTCATCCACCTCCAGGTAGCGGCTCTCCTGGTAGGGCTGGTAGTCGGGCGCCGTTATCCTGAAGGAGTACCTCTTCGCCCGCTCCAGGTGGAACTGCAGCCTGCCGTCAGCGTCGGTCTCCCCTACTCGCGTGTTGTCGATGTACACCTCCGCACCTTTGAGCGGGGCGGACGTCTCGGCGTCCAGAACCTGGACGCCCAGGATATCGTTGGAGAAGAGCAGGCACTGGACGGTTCTGCTGCCGCTCTCCATCTGCACGGTCTTTGAGAGGTCATGGTATCCCGAAGCGCGGATCTCGGCGTTGTACACCTCATTCGCCTTCACCGGGAAACTCACGCTCCCGCTGCTGCCGGTGACCTCCGAATCGGAGTAGCCGCGGCCCGTGACGCGCACCACGCCGCCCACGATCGGCTTCAGGGTTCCCGCATCGTAGAGCTCGAACGTGAGGGTCGCGTCCTCCCGGATCATATCAACCTCTACGCGGGTCGCGTCGTACTTGACGTACTCCACCCAGTTCCGGTAGCCTTTCCGGACGACTTTCAGGTAGAGGTCTTTCTTTCCAGAATGGACGTAGGAGTAGGTTCCATCCGAGCTGGTGCTCCCCACGTAGTCTCCATCGATGTATATCGAGGCATCGGCAAGAGCGTCATTGGTCTTATCGTCGACCACGCTGATGCGCAGGGTGACCGCCTGCGCCGTGCAGCAGATAAGGATGCAGGAGATGAGCAGAGCTATAATGAGACGACGTTTCTTCATGCTGGAGTATACTGCGCTTGAAAATTTGAGTGCTTCGGTTTACACCCAGCGTTCATGGGGGATACGTTCAAGTACCATGCCTTCCACAAGCACCGGCATCAGTGTCCGGCCGACCTCGATCGCACGCTCGAGCCGCCATTCCCGCTCGGCGTAGATGGTGAAGATGGGGTCGCCTTTCTTGACCCGGGTCCCCTTCTTTGCGTGGATGAACAGTCCCGCGCCGTGATCGTAGGGTGAGCCTGCGAGCCGGGCGAGCGTGACGAGCGCGCTGTTGTTCAGTTCAATGACATAGCCGTCCTGAGGCGCCCGTACATCGAAACTGTACTCCCCCGGGGAGATATCATCGGCCTTCACGCCCGGATCGCCGCCCTGGATCTCGATGATCTGCTGCATCTTCTCGAGCGCCTTGCCGCTCCGGAGGAGATCGGCGGCCACCTGCGCACCCTGTCCCGGCCCGGCTTTTCCGGCCATCTCGAGCGCAATCCCGGCGAGGGAGAGGCTCTTCTGGATCAGGGAGTTCGGCTCGGTCGCTCCTTCGAGGACGGCAAGCGCCTCGCGCACCTCGAGGTTCGGGCCGATGGTATGGCCGACGAGCGACTCACCGTAGCTCAACGCGCACTCGACCCGCATGCCGAGCCGTTCCCCGAGCTCGATGAACTCCCGGGCGAGCTTCCGTCCCTCCTGGGCCGTTTCAATCTTGGTGTTCCGGCCGACCGGGATGTCGATGACCACGAGATCGGCGCCGACGGCGAACTTCTTGGCCATGACGCTCGCGAGCATCTGGCCACGGGCGTCGATCCGGAGCGGATACTCGTAGGTGATGATCTTGTCGTCGGCGGGGGCGATGTTCGTGGCGCCGCCCCAGACGATGGCGCCCCCGACCTTCTCGGTCATCTGCTGCACCTCGAGCGCCGAGAACGAGACGGGCGCGAGGACTTCCATGAGGTCGGCGGTTCCACCGGCGCCGGTGATGGCGCGGGAACTGGTCTTCGGGATCAAAAGGCCGCTCGCGGCGATGATCGGTGCGATCAGGAGGGTGATCTTGTTCCCGGGCACACCCCCGATGGAGTGCTTGTCGACGATGGGGTGCCGGGTGAAGTGGAGGCGCTCCCCGGTCTCGACCGTGGCCCTCGTCAGGTACTCCACCTCGTCCATGTCGAGGCCGTTGATGTAGGATGCTGTGATGTAGGCGGTGATCTCGCCGGGCGAGAGGACGTCGTCGACGATGTCCCTGACGATATCTATGGTCTCGTCCTTGGTGAACCGGCCGCCGTCCATCTTCTTCTTGATGTGCGAGAGGGAGGCCGGTCTCTCGGCGCTCCGGACCACGACGGAGGCTCCTTCTTCGACGGCGAGCGTCGCATTCAGCGGCCGGTAGATCCCGATGACGCCCGGCTCGATGAGCGAGCCGGTGGTGTCGACGTGGGCCTGAGCGGTCTTTCCGGTCGCCTCGTCGGCGACCTGGACGCGGTCGCCGTCGCGGACCCGCATGCTTTTTGCGTCGGTACTGTGGAGGAGGACCCCCCGGTTTGCGATGTCGAGCAGTTTCACGGTCAGTTTCATACGCGTAACCCAATCCTGATTGAGATTGAGGTTTTGTACTACTTAAGGGCGGCTGTTCCGGCGGGGTCTGCGGGCGGGTGTCGGTCGGGTCCGCTGTTGTCCGGGCGGGGCGGGGGATCGGGGAGGATCCGTTCTACCGGCTCCGGGTGGGCGAGTACCGAACCGTATTCGCCATTCGAGGATGAGCACCTCCTTATCCTCGTGCTGGAGGCAGAAAACCGGAGCAGTATCTACCGCTAGAGGGGGGGCAGAGACCAGAATGGCACAGTATTCCCTCTGCAGGCGGCAGGGATAGGTAAGCAGTGTTCAAATCCCTCGCATTCCCCTGAAAAAGAGCACTATTCCACGTCGGCAGTTCTCCGGGGAATGCCCCCGGCGAGAGAAGGGGGAGCGGTCACACCTGGATGCCAGCTCTCGCGAGGGCACCCTTGATGGCGGCAAGCTCCTTCTTGATCTCTGCAAATTCGTCGTCAAGGTACTTCCTGGTATCTTTTCGGAGCCCAACGATCTCTTCTTTTGTCTCAATACCAACCTGGAGCATCTGGTCCTGTTTATCAAGCATCTGGTCCTGTTTATCAAGCATCTGGTCCTGTTTATCAAGCATCTGGTCCTGCTTGTCCAACATTTGATCCTGTTTATCAAGCATCCGGTCCTGCTTCTCCAACATTTGATCCTGCTTATCCAGCATCGTATGCTGTAACTGGAGACTCTGATCCTGCTTGTCCAGCATCTGGTCCTGTTTCTTCAAACTCAGTTCAGAATTCTCCAGCGTCTGATACATGATTGTGCCGGCGAAATCAACCCTCTCAAACAGTTCCTCCTGGAGATCTCCGCGAATGATCTCAAAACTTGTGAACTCCCCGGTTGCTTCCTGCCATTTGATAGTGAATGATTTGACCGCGATCGGGTAGCGGATGATATTGATCCTGTCGACGAGGGCGCGAAGATCCTCTTCACTTCCCTCTGCAACGATCTCGACCTCGCCGTTGTCGAGGTTCTTTACGTATCCGGAGATATCCTTGTTAAACGTCTCTCTGTAGACGTGCTCCCGGAATCCGACTCTCTGAACCCGCCCTGCTGCAACGGCAGAAAATCGCTTCATTAAATTTCAATATGAGTGGTGGACATAAATAGTTTCTTCTGACCTGCTCACCGCCCGGAGAATAGTGTTCCAGCCCGCCTTCTCCCCGTTCCTGTTCCTGGCGGGGGCTATCGATCAACCGAACCCCGGGAAAACCGAACGGCTCCCATGCCTGCCAACGTGAGTGCAGGTTCAGGCCATTAAGGGCCTTTTCCGTCTTGATCACCGTATAGCCATTCAATCGATTTCCAGCTCCCTCATCAATTCTCCCGCCGTGTAAACCCTCCCTGCCTTGATACCCGCAATTGCCTCCTCAAGATCGCAGATATCTTCATCCGCCAGTTCTTCGGCGGCTTCCTCCAGCGCATCCCGGGTGAGGCGATCGATCACTTCGTTGTATGTTTCCCGGGGGTACTTCTTCAGCTTATCCAGCCTCCCCTTCACCTCCAGGGCCACCTTGATCGTTGCTTCCACCGGCATACACTGTAATACATGCCAGGGGAATGCCGAAATCACCAGCAGGAATTGAAGCCCTATCATACCCCAACCCCATCTCACCGCATCTCGGGCGAACCCTTATATTTCCCTGCCCCATAAGATCGATGCAGGAAACTGGTTGAATGAGTCTGCATACTGAACTGCTCGAACGAAGAGACGAGATCCTTATGATCGCGACCAGGCACGGTGCCCGCACGGTCAGGGTCTTCGGCTCGGTGGCACGGGGCGAGGAGACTCCGGCAAGCGACCTCGACCTCCTCGTCGAGTTCGAGCCGGGAAGGAGCCTCCTTGACCACATCGCCCTTGCCCAGGACCTGGAAGATCTGCTCGGCCGCAAGGTTGATGTGGTGACCGAGAAGGGACTGCACTGGTATATCAGGGACCGCGTCTGCCGGGAGGCCGTGCCACTGTGAGCAGACCGGCGGCTCTACCTCATTCATATCCTTGAATCTATCGAAAGAATTGAGGACTATACCCTGGGAGGGTGGGAAGTGTTCATAGGCTCTCCGATGGCACAGGACGCAGTGATACGAAACTTTGAGGTCATCGGTGAGGCCGTGAAGCGGATCCCGGAATCCCTGAAGGAAGAGCGCCCGGATATCCCATGGCGCCGGATTGCCGGCCTCCGGGATGTCTTGATCCACCAGTATATGAGGGTGGATCTGGAGGCCGTTTGGGCTATAGTCAGAGACGACCTCCCAGAGTTCAAGCAGGCGGTTGCGGAGATCCTGGCTGAAATGCAGGACCGCTTGAGCACTTCGCCTGAGTGAGGTGAGATCCATCCGGGGGTTCTCCGCCCGGAAGCGGGAATTATACGAAAGAGCGCAAAATCTGGCTCAAGGAGGATCTCGATACAGTTGTTGCAGGGATCCTGGAGCGCCGGAAGAAGGAAGACCGGACCTGAGGTTTTACGGCCGGCGCTCGTCCCGTTCCCCAGGATACAGTGAACCGGCTCTTCCGACTGACAGCGGGAGGGCGGATCACCGCGACGGGCTGCTCATCCCTGGAAACACAGGAGTCACTACGACATCCGGAGATGCTACCAGTGCAGGAAAGCACGTGCATGAAGGTTATCAGGTGGGGTATTTTACCCCGCCGAAAGTAGGGAATTTTACACCGCCGTTGACACTCACCGCCGCCCGGCTCCGCTCATCCACCAATTGTTACAGGCCCTCCGGGACGTATGCTCACCCTGTCAGGTGCTCTTCCTCAAGCAGCCTGTGATAGTCCATATACATCGGGACTGGATCAGAACGTCTGCTCTTCGCCCGCTTGAACCCGAACTTCTCGTAGAAGCCCACGGATTCCGGTTTTGCATCCACGGTGATGATCCTGCATCCGACATATTCAGATATCATTATCGTGAGCGCCAGGACCTCGCGGAGCATCAGAGAACCGATGCCGTTTCTCTGATGCTTTTTTGATGTTGCCAGCCGGGCAACTTTGATTGCAGGATACTTCCGGTAAGGATGCTCCCGTCTCCCATCCTCCGGGGCTACCTGTTTCGCGTCGATGCAATCGGTTACAAGGGTAAAAAACCCTACAATTTCAGAGTTGATATACGCAAGGCGGGTTACGGACAGCCGCTCCTGCTGATACTCCATCGAGTCCTCGATCAGGAATTCGTCCAGATCAGCATGGCCACAACTGAAGGTTGATACATCCAAGTCCCTGGAAAGGGATGAAAAATGGAGTGCCATGGGGCATGTTGTGTTCACAGGCGCCGGTTTTGCGCGTCCCATGCTGCGAGCCGGATTAACTTCCGCGCGTCGTCGGTATAGGTGGGCCTCTCCATATACTCGTGAAAGCGCCGGGCATCTTCGCCCTCAAGGGTAAGCCCAAGTTTGATTGGTTTTGCCATCGCCCGCTTCACCTCTAGATATGATCTATCCCCGTGAGTACCTCAAATAGGTTTCCTTTGACCCCGGGGCTAACTCTCGCTGCGCCTCCCTGATCGTCCGCCCTGATCCAATCGTCCGCCGAAGTCCAGCACCCAGTCCAGTCTCACTTCGGTGTCGGCTACAGTCTGGATCAGGTCCGGCGGATCGCCATACTCCCCGGATCTCAAACCCCATCGAGCAGATCTAGCGAGCGATCAAGCAAGAGATTGCAACGACGTTCATCATGAACTATGAGCACCTGACCGCAACGATCGCAGGCGCATTTCGGAAACTGGCGGAGAAGAGAAGTTACCGGGAGAAGTGGGCGGTCAGGTTCCTGAGTCCAAAGTATGCTTCAAAGATCCTGTGCAGGTGGCTATATCTATACCTCCCCATTCGGCTAAACAAACAAGCGGATAATAAAGTATTTCATTCTTAAGGTAATATCTTCAGTCATTAGATTAGATTTCACTCGCAAATATGGAGCCGAGCACATTAAGTGTTATTTTGGAGAGGGCGTCCCCGAATTTTAGCGAAGAAAATGACGAAGACTTATATCTGCTAAGGAAGCGACTCAATCATCATTTTAGAACCCCTTTTGAACTAGAATGTCAGGAAGAGGTCACCTTCTACAATAACACGCAAACAGCTATTGAAGGAATATACTACCCTTTAGAGGAATTTCAGAAACATCTCCATATTTTTGATTCAAATGGTGCTTCATTAGAATTTTATAGCAATTTTTATAATGACAGGACATATGAACCGTATAGGGGGGACCGTGGAATATTCATAGCCTTTCCTGAGAATCGGCACTTGGCCCCCCAAGAAGTTAGAACCATACGATTAGAGTACTTAATAGTAATCCCAGACTACCGAGGATCAGATAACTTCTATCGCTTTATATTCAACCTAGATGATTCTCCAAGAACCTACATCTCATTCGAGAATCCGAGCTCATTTTACTTTGATGCTCATCTATTCATCCACGGGGTTAGCGGTAAAGACAAAAACGGCGAGATTTTCTCACCTGAAAATCTGAAAGAATTCAATCACATTTCAATTGAGAAGAATAATCATTCAATATACTTTCACTCCGGCATGCTAATAGAAGGCTGTAAACTAATTTTCATCTTTAAGCACAGACTGTCCTATAATCAGATAGGATGGTACACCATAGGCGCAATCTTTGGCGTATCTGCGATAATTGCACTCTCTTATGTTTGAGGTCATCCCAATACTCTCGCAATCATGATGCTGCATGCCAGGTGAATCAGTCCCATGAATGAGTGCTCATACCGCTCGTATCGTGGAACGATCTTCTTAAATGCTTCAATCCAGCTGAAGAACCGCTCTACCGCACTGCGTTTCTTGTAGAGTTCCGGATCAAACCCGAACGGTCTTCCTCGCTTCGGCTGTTTCCGGGATCTTCGATTGACCGGGATATTGCTCTTGATCCCTCGTTTCCGGTTGTATTGTCGGATTTCCCGAGCATCGTAGGCTGCATCTGCGGAGATGATCCGGGGACGAACCTGCACCTCAGGAATCTCAAATGTTTCGAGAGTTGGTTCGTAGAGCCGGGAATCGTGGACATTTGCTGGTGCAACCGTGCAGGCAAGCGGGAGGCCGTTCCGATCGACCAGAGCACTCAGTTTGTTCCCGTTTACCTTTTTATAGCCATCATAGCCGATGGATCCCCTTTTTTTGCCGGGATATCCTTGGTATCTGTCGCACAATGCGAGAGATCGATCTTCTTGATCTCGTACCCGGATCGGAGCAGGTCGAGGAAGATCGCCTGATACACGCCCTTCTCACAGAGCTCGAGGTGATACCGGTGAACCGTTGATTTAGTACCGTAGTTCGCCGGGACATCGAGCCAGGAGCATCCGGTGGTCAGAACGTACAGGATGCCGTTGATCAGCCCGCGGGGATCACAGCGGGGTCGGCCAATGTGCGGCTTTGTTGGGGGAAGGTAGTTCTGAACAATCTCCCAGAGATCATCGTCGATTTCCCGGAATACCATGATTCCCGGTTTTATCTGGGGGGACTTATAATTATAGGATCACCTCTTTTATATGCATATCCTCAACTAAGCCTAACAGTAGTCCTGCCGGTTGCAGCTGTTGTCAATACATATTTGCTTATTACCAAGGGGTGGCTTTTCCAAACAGGCATGGATAAAATCATGCGTAGCATTAGATTAACCGAAAAACACGATCTAAATATTGACCTGCTTTACGGGGCGATTATTATTGTATTAATTGGTCTCATCATGTATGCAATTTATACCGGATGTTATCTTTACGATGAACCAATTCAGACATATCGGTTCATTCTAAACGAAATCGAGATATTGTCATAACAATTTCCTGATAATTACTTGCGGGTCTGCACCAAATTATGGAAACGATATTTTACTGGAAATATAATATTCGCATTATCAAAAGATTAAATATCTATGAGCGCAACCAACAGATTGTTGAAACCCTATGACAGTAAGACTGAGATATTGCTGTAAAGCGATTGAGGCAACCCCTTTGAAAATTAATCCTGTCCGTTTTGATAGGGTAGATGAAGAGACCTTAAGGAAATTAGCAAACAAGGTCGAAACAGATCAGGCGAAATTCAAAAATTACGTGAAGTAGCGTCAGCCACCGTTTATCATGCTATCAGCAAGAAGACCCTTGGTGTTAACCGGGGGATGAATCGCGTCTTCGCCTTTCTGCTCCTGTTGCTGGATATAGCGTTCGATACTCTCTGCCGATATGTTTCCTGCCGTTCCGATATAATAAGATGGAGACCATCGTCCCCTTTGTCATCTAAAACCCAAAAATCCGACGTCACCTTCGCGTGAGATCGTATCTCTGTCTCCATATGCGGTAATTGGCATTCCATCTCGCGCATCGAAATCTTCAAAATAAAGTGACACGATGCAATAGTTGTCCCCATTTTACTTACCCACCTCATCTACTTACTTACCTGCAGAGCGAGCACTGAGCAGTTTAGGTCTCCGGACGCTCTCTAACGGAAGATACTGCTCTGATATCCTGCCTCTGATGTCAATGGCGGTGTAACTTTGTGCATTTCCGGCGGTGTACAACTGTACACCGGCATCCTGCTGATGGAGACAGTCCACCGGCCCACCGGCCCGTTGTGTGCCTGCAGGTTTCATTCTACCACAAAGAGAGGTCATGCGGAACGAAAAGTGCAGGTAGCTATCGACCTCCGGTTCGATACGGCCCGGGTCTCAACTGCGTAAATAGCGATCCGGTTTACCGGGAGACGGGTTGCGAAAAATTGGGGTTTGTCGTTATGACCGGGAGAGGTCAATCGACCCACGCCCCACCACGATGACTCCCGGCGCCTGAACGTGAAGGCAAGCAGTCCTGCGACGACAAGCCCGATAGGCGCATAATACACAACAGGCGCTTCTTTCGGCGTCGGGGTTGCGGCCGAGGCGGCAGGTGTGGGCGTCGATGAGACCTCAGGCTCCACCACATCAACCCTCTCCCTGGCAGTCATGGCGGGCGCCGGTGTCGATACAGTCTTGCCGGGGTGCAAAGGAAGCAGCCTAATTAAATCAGTTTCGACAACGATTCATCGATGAGGTATTCCTATTTAGTTCCCAACCGCGAAGGCATCCCCAATCCCCTCTTCCAGAGATCGCACTCCCGGTTAAAGGCAAACATAAACTCCCGGCCGCGCTTCTCTTTCCTGACACAACCCAGTTCAGCAAGGCGGAGAAGATCGGTCCTTGCTGTCTGGTAGACGACGCCGTAGGTCTCCATGACCTGGCGGATGGTGAAGTGCTCATCACCGCGCTCCATCATGCACTGGAGGATCTCCGCCTGCCTCTGGTTGATCCCCCTGATGCTCTTAATGATTGCTTCTGTCCGGTTCTGCTCGCTCTGCTTCTTCTCGATGTAGGCGAGCAGGTCCTTTCGTGCCTCTTCGATGCACCTGATGTTGTAGAGGATGAAGTAAGTCAGGTCCATCTCGTCGTGCTCGGTGCGGAGGTAGGCGAGAGCGTAGTCCCTCTTCGACCGGAGGATGATCCGGGAGATGGGCATGTACTCAAAGAGCCAGTAGCCCCGCGAGAGAACGTACCAGTAGAAGATGCTCCGTGCGGTCCTCCCGTTGCCATCTTCGAAGGGGTGGATGTAGCCGATGAGGAAGTGGAGGATGATCCCCTTGACGATGGGGTGGATGAATCTCCCGACGCCTTCTTCGTCGTCAGCGTTTGCGAACCGGCACAACTCCTCGATCATCACCGGGATCTCTGCGTGGTCAGGGGGCTTGTGATAGACAGTGCCGGTGACGGGATCGGCGACCACAATATCGTCGGTCTCCCGGAATCGTCCGACGGCGGCACTGTTGAGGGTGTTCTCTGTCACAATCCGGTGGGTTTCAAGGATGAGTTCCGGGGTCAGTGGTTCATCCTTTCTCTCCAGTATGGACTGCATGGCCTTGTAACTGTTGACCACCATCTGCTCAGACCGATTCCTCGGGCGCATCCCCCTCCGGAGCATCTCTTTTGCGGCCCTACGGGTGGTCGCCGCCCCTTCAAGGATGCTTGAGGCGATGGCCTCCTCCATGAACGAGTTGATGATATAAGACTGGTCGAGCCTGATGGTTCTATTGTGGAGCCGGATGATGCCGGAGAGGTACTGGTCGAAGACATGTAGGTTCCGCAAGGATTCGGGGGTGATCGAGTACCTGAGGTCGAGGTGGGCGAAAGGGACGGGTTCGTAGCGCATCGCCCGAAGCATTTTCATGACCGTCCAGGTCGCGAGCCTCTTCTCCGGGTCAGGGATGCGGTAGGTGAGTTCGTCCCAGGCGAGGTAGCGGTTGTTGTAGTCGGTCACTGTCTTCCTGAAGTCGGGATCCTCTAAGATGCCGCTGAGCACCTTGAGGATTTTCCCATCCCGGGTTTGGGGCGGTCTTTCGGGGAATCTGGTCATGGGTCCGGTCTCGTAAATACTAATTTAGTAGATATTAGTATTTGATTAGCATTTCGATCTGCGGATGTAAAGAGGTCGTCCCGGACAACTCCGTGCTTGTGAAGAGGCGTAACCAGTTTTCAGCATCATGGACCGCATCGCTCCGGCATCAGATGAAGACTATCCCGAATTCTGAGGAGGCATTTGAGTGGGCGTTGGACTGTGTCGAACTCTATACCCGGGCGACCAGGTGAGGTCCTGCACGGTCGGTGTGATGATCGGAGTGATTGAGATGCCACGTAAAAGAACGTCACGAAGATGACGCCAGCAGGGAAGATAATTCTGGATTTCGCTACGCTGGAAGCCACGCAACCTTTTGAAGGCAAACCGGAAGTGCTCTTCGCCCGGAATGCGAACAACATATGGGTCATCCCAAAAAGATCTCTGGACCTTCGGTATACCCTAATCGGAGCACTTACCACCGGTGTATTTACCATCTGAACTCTACCCTGGGCAAGGAGGGTGAAACGGCTTCCTACTAGGAGTCGCACCTTCGGTGCTCCTGCTCCGGTTCTATGAACTATCGCATATCGCAACTCGGGGGAGGGTCCGGGAGGTGTATCCGGCGGAACGGCTGATGCATGAGCACCGAAGGTGCGAGTGGGTGCCCCCCTCCCGGTAGCGGTGTTTTGGGACAACCTCTCGCCCAGAAGTTCGCGAAGTTTGCCCGTCTCCGGTCTTGTTCTTCGCGGCCTTCGCGGTTCGAAGACTTTCGGCCTTCTCACGCTCCAGACCTTGTATCCGTCGCACTTCGCGTGAGACCGGTGGACGCGGAGTACGTGGAATGTTAACTGCCTAGTTGCCCTAAAACACTACCGGCAGCCCACAGAACCCTCAGGCCCGCGGCACCGTCCCGTACCTCGAAAACCGCTTCACCAAAACAGCGTGAAATAAAAAAAGGGTTAGTTAGTTAGGGTTAGTTCCGGCGCAGAACCAGGAATGCAACTGCACCAAGGCCGGCCAGAGCAACAAGCGCTCCGAATCCAGGGGACTGGGTCGGGGTGGTTGTGGTGGTGGTCGTGGTAGCAGTGGTTGCAGTTCCAGTGGGCTGCGTGGTCACGGTGCCCGTGGGCTGCGTGGTCGGCTTGGGCTCGACTACGTTGAAGTTCGCCGTCTGGGTCGTGTCGGTCTCGACAGACTCGATCTTGACGATGTACTGGTCGGGCTTGAAGCCGGTCGCGTCAACCTCGAAGGACCACTTGTTGGTGCCGTCACCCTTCTCGACGGTGACAGTGCCGGAGGCGCTGGCGAATCCGGAGGTCTCAGTCTTCTTGCTCGGCTGGAACGCAGCGGAGGTCACGTCGATGATCAGCTTGTCGCCGACAGCGAGGTTGGTGGTTCCGGAGATCGTGAACTTGCTGCCCGCTTCCTTGTCGCCGATCGGGTCGATGAAGATCTGGGGCTCCTCGATCACGAAGGTGAGCTTCGTGTAGGTGTCGTCGACGTTCGGGGAGTCAAGGGCGTTGACCAGCGCGGTTGCCGCGTCGGATGCCTGCAGAGTAGCAAGATCAACTGCCGTCATACCGGGCGCGTTGATCGTGGTGCCGCTAGCCGTGACACCGTATCCATTGGTCATCGGGTGCTGGACGACGACGAAGTACTGACCTGCGGTCAGGTCCTTGGTGTCGCCGGACTCGAGTTTGTACTCGAAGCTGCCGTCGGACTCAACACTTGCAGACTTTGCAAGGGCACGGTAGTTCTTGCCGAAGATCCAGACATACACGTTGTCCGGGTTGCCCTGTGCGGTTCCGGTGATCAGCAGTTTGTCACCCTTCGCAACAGTGGCGCCGCTCGTGGTTGCAGTGATGAAAGCGGACTTCAGCGTGACGGAAGCAGTTGCGTACTTGACGTCGCTGAGATCATCCTTGGTACGGGGCTCTGCGACAGCATAGATCGTGTAACCGCCAGCGTCGATGACCTGTCCGAGACTGGAGGTGTCCCACTTGTAGGACCAGGTGTCGTCGGTCTCAACGCTTTCTACAGTGTAGTTATCTCTATACGCAAGGCCGCTGCCCAGAACCTTCGTTTTTGCATCCGCAAGTTTGACGCCGTTGGTGCCGAGGTTCGGGCCGGTCAGGAAGAGGTAGACGTAGTCGCTGTCGGTGTTGGTTCCGGAGAGCGTGATCTCCTCGCCGATGTAGTAGACACCGGTGCCGGATGCAGTGATGGTGACCTCACCCTTCTCGACCTTCACCTTGACCTCGTCGTAGGTGCTCTTGTCCATCAGGTCCTGAATCCGGATGGTGAACTGCCGGTCGTCGGTGCTCGTGTTGGTGTTGAACTGAAGGGTACGGGTGCCGGCGGCGTTAGTCTCAATTAATGCCTGAGCGCCGTCAACCCTCGGAACGGTCGAAGCAGTGACGTTCACTAACTTCCCGCCCACGCCCTCATTAGCCGCAAAGTATGCAGCCGTGGAATTCGTCACACCGTTCTGACCGGGTGCAAGCACCGGGTATTGGTACCCAGCAAGGGTTGCATTCTTAACGAACAGGTAGTACTCGGCCTTCGATTCGCCGGTGACAGTCACCGAGAAACTGTTGCCGCGGACAACCGTGTCCTTGTTTGCCGAAATTGCGAGCTTCTTGGTGAGAACCTCAAAGGTCACAGCCTTGGAGTCGAAGCCCTTGCCGTAGAAGTCGGAGCCGCTGGGCCACTTCGCCACGGCGGTGTAGGTTCCAGCCTCAGCGTTCGTCAGGACAATAGGATACTTCCATGCGGTCGTACCATTAACGTCAATGTTCTTCAGGGGAGCATTGCCGAATGTGGTCGTCACACCGCCACCAGGCAGAGTGACCTCGATCTGCATCTGGGCCCCAGTGCCCTTAAGACCGTTCAGGTTGTTCGTCAACTTGAAGGCCAGTTCGTTGTCCCGGGTGACGGATTTGCCGTTCACGGAGTCCTGCCGGGACGTGTTCAGCACAACATCGAGTGTTGCTTCGGGGTACTGGATGTTGACGGATCCCACAGCGTTGTTCCGGCTACCAGTGTCACCACCGGCAAACACATAGTAAGTGCCGGTAGTTGTGCCAACAGCGGACCGAGTCAGCTCGGTAATGTTACCGCTCGCTGCAAGGATGGTGTTATCAACGGCTCCTGCCGAGGGGTCACTGTAGTGGACCAGTCGGTCAACATTCGTAGGTACGAAAGCACCAAAACCATTAACTATGGTGCTATTCGGGGCGAAGTTAACGTTCTCTTCACCTACATAGATGGTGGTGCCGTTTGTATCAATCGTCCTCGCCGCAGCCGGTGCAACGACCAGCGCAGCCGCGAGAACCATGGCGACAACCATCAATTTTGTCATACTCTTCATACTATACCTCCATTGTGATGACATGAGGGAATGTGAACACGAGGTACTCGACAGACGTCGAATACGGGTTCACCACGCTCTATACTCCGATTCACGGAATATGTCACAATATTTGTGGAACACTTAATATATCCTTTGTGGTCGACCGGGTGTCCGACGCCCCCGAAAGGCACCACAATACTGGAAAACGCCCCGAATGCGTCAGGATCACGCTTCATTCCCGGATCACCGGAGTCCATAGATACGCGAGGATAAAAATCTTACTCCGCGGATTAGCGGGAACTCCCGACCCCGGCAGCGCTCCCTGCACGACCCTGCCGCGCTTACGCTCCGCGGTGCCGCACGCGCCCTGCACCGCCCGGACGGGATCGGTGCCGGTGCCCGCCGTGCCCGCACCCCGGCCGGCCGCCCCCGGCGGGGAGACCACCGGAGCACGTATATACATGACCGTTCCCAGTGGGGAGCCTTTTCTACCCCGGCCTGCAAACTACTCTCTATGCGGATCATTCGGGCACCCACGCTCGCACGGGCACACGAACTGGCGGTCAGGACCGTCCTCGAGAAGGGATGGGTTCTGGAGACCGAGAACGACGAGGCGACGATAGAGTGCGAGGAGCTCGCGCTTGAGGTGGAGTCACCGGAGAGCGAGCCGATGGCAAGCCCCGCCTCCCGGTTCCAGCAGCGGTTCCTGGACGTCTACGCCGAGAACCTCCTCAAGGGTTCCGACGCGAAGTTCGAGTACGACTACCACCGGCGGCTCTTCGACTGGGGGGAACAACTTATGGTGAACGGCAAGGACGTCCACATCGACCAGATCGACTACATCGCCCGGAAACTCGCCGCCGCCCCGAACTCCCGGCGGGCGGTCGCGATCACCTGGAACCCCGCCGTCGACGAGAACCTCGACGACTGCCCCTGCCTCCAGCTCGTCCAGTGCCTGCTTCGGGACGGGAAACTCCAGATGAAGGTCGTCTTCAGGAGCAACGACATCCTCTCCGCCGCCGGCGCGAACATGTACGCGCTCGTCCGCCTCCAGAGGATGATCGCGGACCGGCTCGGCGTGCCCTGCGGGCGCTACACCCACATCGCGCTCGTCCCCCACATCTACTACCGCCGGGATCTCAACGATATCGAGCCGTTTTGTAAATCCGGCACCGAAATACGGCCGGTTGCCGAAGTCTGCCGGGCCTGCGGGAAGTGCCCGCGCTCGTCCGGGGCATAACCCCCGGCCGTCACTTTAATTAAGATTCAGAAACAACATTTTAGAGCCCAATAGCCCGGTAGTGTAGCGGTCAATCATGCAAGGCTCTGGACCTTGCGACAGCAGTTCGAATCTGCTCCGGGCTACTCAATCTTTTTCTCCGCCTTCAAACCAGCATACACCGGAGGGTGGTATATGGTTGATTACAATCTCGGCTGCACCGTGCGCCTCGACGACGAAGAGACGCTTGCCCTGCTCGCGGGACTCTACGAAGACGGCGCGATCCGGCACATCCAGGTGCAGGCCGTCCCCCTGCCCCGGCGGCTCTTCCGCGAACGCCTCGACCGGGTCGCCGCATCCGGCATCCCTTCGATCGTCCACGCGCCCCACCACAGCCACGGCGTCAACCCCTGCGCCCCCGCCGCCTATGACGATCGTCCGCCCGGCGAGATCGAGGAATATATAGAAGAGGCGATGCGGCAGACGCTCGAAGCCGCCGACGCCCTCGGCGCAGAGACGATCGTCCTCCACGCAGGCCGGTACGAACCCGGAGGCCGCTCTGACGCCGAGGATACGTTCGCCGACTTCCTCGACCGCCACGCCGATCCCCGCCTCACCCTCGAGAACCTCCCCGCCGTCTACGCCGGCTACCCCCTCCTCGGGAACACCGCCAAAGAACTCGCGGCGCTAGCAGGCACCAGGATCACCCGGTTCTGCCTCGACTTCCCCCACCTCGCCTGCACCGCAAACTACCGGCATCTCTCGTTCGTGGATGAACTGGAACGGTTCGAAGACCTCAACGTGGCCCTCCACCACCTCTCAAACATCCGGCGGGGCTCGATCACCGACGAGCACCTCGCACTCGACCATCCCGACGGCGGCCTCGACCTTGCGGCGGTCTTTGCCCGGCTGCGGCGGCACTCCGCCGTCCTGACGACCCTCGAGTACAAGGAGGACTCGGCGAACGTCTACACCCGGCAGGTGCGGGTCTTTGCCGGGCTCTGGGAAGACCGTGCCGGGAGTGAAGCGCACCCGTAGCACATCGGGGCCACCCCGAAGAATCGGCTCAACAACAGCAGTCGTGATCCCGCCCGACCAGGAAAAGCAAAATCCTATATGCGGGGGCAATCCCATTGAAGTATATAATGATCCTTGAGTATATCACCGCGGCACTCGAACACGCCAACTACGAAATTATCGAGGACGATGAACCGTATTACGGGGAGATCCCGGAACTTCCCGGGGTCTTTGCTACCGGCAGGACGCTTGAGGAGTGCAGGAGAAACCTTGCCGACGTCATCGACGAATGGTTGATCATACGACTCCGGCGCGGCCTCCCGATACCTCCAATCGCCGGTCGCACGGTGGGAGAGATCGTCAGGGTTGATACGGGTGCCGGAGCATAGGATCAGACCAGTCTCATGGAACCAGCTGGTGAAGAATCTTCGGGCCCTGGGATTCGAGGGACCGTGCCGGGGAGGCAGACACCCGTTCATGGTGAAAGGTGATCTCGTTCTGACCATCCCAAACCCGCACAGGTCAGAGATCAGTGTCGACCTGCTCGTGCGCATCCTCCGGCAGGCGGACATATCCCGTGAAGAATAGAGCCGGCTCGCCGGGTAGCAGTCTATGTCACCTATTTTGTGGTTGTGGGACTGAACGACTGTCCGGGGATCCCGGATGGCGATATTGACAGTGTGGGGGAATTGGACAGACGACCGACCCAATTCGCCCCCACACCGCGGGAAACGTTAATGTGAGAGCGATCCCCATCTAGAACCTACAGAACTTCCGGGCGCGTCCCGGGGAGGGGAGGAGGAGTGAACCATTTTGTCCGGCACGCACTGAAGCGGATGGGAACCATCGAGGGTTTCGAGAAAGTCCGCTTCATCATCCTCTACGGGTCCGTTGCCGAAGGGCGGTCGAGAGAGGGCTCCGACATCGATATCTGCATCTACTACGACGGAGACCGCGAGGAAGCAGCCCGGTTCAGGTTTGCGGCGCTCTCCGAACTCACCGACGATCGCTATGATATCCAGATATTCTCCCACCTGCCGCTCTATCTCCGAACGGAAGTCCTCCGCGGCAAGGTAGTCTACTGTCCCGACGAGCGGTTCCTCTACGACGTCGCGTACCGGACGATCCGGGAATTCGATGATTTTAAGCACCGGTTGTACGACTACATCGGCAAAGAGATGATGGCATGACGGGAAAGATCCGGGATGCGGCAATCCGTATCAAACTCCAGGAGATGACCGAGAGCGTCGA
>JASUSO010000008.1 GCA_030446015.1 Methanobacteriota archaeon | reverse complement strand
TCGCGCTCGATGCGCAGTACCTGGAGGTGGACGCCGGGACGCATGTGGCGTGTATTCCGTATCACCGGGTCCGGCGGATACTGTATGACGGGGAGGTTATGTGGGCGATAGAACCTGAGATGCCCAGGGATGCCGGAGAGACATGAGAATATGGGCGCCACCTTTTTTACCGCAGACCGCCCACAATATAAGGTATGCCCCAGTGGCTTAGCTGGCAGAGCGGCTGACTTGTAATCAGCAGGTCCCGAGTTCAAATCTCGGCTGGGGCTTTCTGTTTTTGATTCCGCGCTCAAACGGAATGCAGTTTTCACTTCGTTATGACTGTTTACGCTGACGCTTTGTTCAAAGCACTTTTAAAAAGTTGATCCTGATGGCTTCAACCTCGCAAGTGAGTTTGTTATAGTACTCAGACCTCCCAAGAGATCGGTCCCCTTGGGACAAATAAGATCGAGGTGATCCTAAAATTATAAGACCCCCTCAGATAAAATTTGGGATCATGGTATTCCGGGAAATTGACGACGATCTCTGGGGTATTGTCCAAAAATACCTCCCGCCAACGAAGTCGCACATTGGCCAACCGCGGTGTGACCCCCCGCGTGCTGTTCAACGGTATTCTGTAAGTTCTCACTACTAGATGCACCTGGCTCGATGTTCCAGCGAACTATAAGAGGCGCAATGCAGTAGATCGGTTCTTCAACGGAATTGAAGCGTTTAAGAAGATTTTTCCACGATACGAGCGGTATGAACACTCATTCCTAGGACTGATTCATCTAGCATGCAGCATCATGAACGCGAGAGTATTGGGATGACCTCATCTTCTCATACTCTGTGAGAAGGGTAGGGGATATGATTCCCTCACACAGACTGAATCTAGGTACGCTTGATCGTTGAGTCGGTAAACCCGTAATGCGTTTGGAGATGCCGGCGGTACTCAAAGAAATGGCAAGCCTCCTCTATGAGGGCGGCCTGCGCCAATATGGTTTTACCACATGGACACCCTTGGTTATCAAATGGTGGCAGTTCATATGGAAAGCACATATTCTCTTCTGTGGTCAAGGCCACCGATTTTCTCACCATCATTACTACAAACGCGCCCTATTTCGGTGACAAATTGGTTCTTTTCGATTTTCACGTGACACATGATTACTAGATAATTTGTATGACAACGGGGTACCATTCCCATATCGCCATCTGGATTTGAGTTTACTAGTCGTTTGTATTCTGCCAGTTTTTCAAGCCTGATTTGTCGGATGCTCGGAGATAATTGGTAAGTATCATCAGTTGGTTTGCAACATGGGGGAGGATCTTGAAGTATCTCAGGATCGTTTCTAAGATTGCCATATTTGTCGTAAAGTTCTCGGAAATATTCCCGGATCGTCACCTTTCCATAGGAGATTCTTGCCATCGATTTTTCTTGATCTCGCATCAGTTTGGAGTTATTTGTCTTCACTTCTGCCATAAGGTAAATATTGTCGTAGCAACTGTCCCCGAGTCCGGGGAATTGTATTCCGTATTCAAAATCGGGCATCCACCCGCGAGGAGTGAAATGTATCGCCCGGGTTTTATACGGTTTTCCGTTGTACTTTGGATAGATATCGTAGATTGCATCAGGTAGATAGTAGTCTCGTGTGACGGCTTTCGCGATAGATTTTCCAACATCTCCGAGCGCAACCCGCGAGAGTTGATCAAAAGTGATATGTTTCACAGAACCACCTGCAATACTGAAGCATTAATACCCGCACCCTTAAAAGCATCCACGAAGAAGAGCATGTCGCTGCTCCTTGAGAGGTGTCCCTACAAAGTATGCCCAACGCTCCTCCACCTTAACAGCGTCGGTCCACCCGACCTGTCGCAGATGCGCCACAGCCACACAGCACTATAGATGCTCGGGTTTCTCGAGCATCGGCACGTCGATGCCGGCATGACACAGGGGAACGCCGACCATCCCCGCAATCCACTCGCACGGGCTGCATTACTCTTGACACTCAGGCGCACGCATCATTTTCCAGTTTTGATGAAAATTGGTTCACCATTTTTTTTCATCGCAGTCCTTTTCACCAGATCCAGCCTATATATATACATGGCCTCGTACGTCCACCGGATAGAGGTACAATATACCCGCGATCCACGGCTGCCGACGCGTACCGAGAGGTTCCGCTCGCTGGGATTCCCCCTGCGCGAGCTGCATCTCGTCGACGTCTATACCATAGCGACCGCTCAGAGGGACTTCTCCCCCGAAGAACTCTCGCAGATCGGCGCGCAGCTCAGCAACCCCGTCGTCCAGCGGTACTCCGTAGACCGGCCGACCGAGGCCGAGTTCGACTACGCCATCGAGGTCGGGTTCCTGCCCGGGGTCACCGACAACGCCGGGACGACGGCACGACAGACCATCGAGGACTACTTCAACTTCCAGTTCGGCGAAGAGGAGGCGGTCTTCTCGTCGCAGCTCTACCTCGCGAGCGGCGACCTCACTCCCGAGGCCCTCCAGAGGCTCACCGCCGCCCTCGCGAACCCGCTCGTCAACCGCGTCCACGTCAAGAGCCGCGAGGAGTACGCCGGGAAGGGGATGGACGTGGTAACGCCCTTCGTCCGCCTCCACGAGCTCCAGACCGCCGGGACCGTCGACCTCGACCTCCCCGACGCGGAACTCGCCCGTATCGGAAAAGAGGGGATCCTCGACCCCGCGACAGGGGAGCGGCGCGGGCCGCTCGCCCTCGACCTCGCCCAGCTCCACGCGATCCGCGACTACTTCCGGAAACTCGGGCGAAAGCCGACGGACGTCGAGCTCGAATCGCTCGCCCAGACCTGGAGCGAGCACTGCAAGCACACCATCTTTGCCTCGGCGATGGACGACGACGTCCCGCGGGGGCTCTACAAGACCTGCATCCAGGCCGCCACCAACACCATCCGCGCGGCGAAGGGCGAGAACGACATCTGCGTCTCGGTCTTCACCGACAACTCCGGCGCCATCGTCTTCGACGACGAGCACCTCGTGACCTGCAAGGTCGAGACGCACAACTCCCCCTCCGCCCTCGACCCCTTCGGCGGCGCCCTCACCGGGATCGTCGGGGTGAACCGCGACACCATCGGGTTCGGCCTCGGTGCCAAGCCCTGCATCAACATCTACGGCTACTGCGTCGGCGACCCCGACACCGAACCGGCCCTCTTCCGCGGCAAGAACCGGCAAAACCCCATTCTCCCGCCCCGGAGGATCTTCGAAGGCGTCGTCCGCGGCGTCGACGTCGGCGGCAACTGCTCGGGCATCCCGACCCCGCAGGGGTGGTGCTACTTCCACGACCGCTATGTGGGCAAACCCCTCGTCTTCGCCGGCACCGTCGGCGTGATGCCGCGCGCCCGTGGCGGAAGACCACTCCACGAGAAGCAGGCCCGCCCCGGCGACCTCATCGTCATGGTCGGCGGCAGGGTCGGAAAAGACGGCATCCACGGGGCCACCTTCTCCTCAGAAGCCCTCGACCCCGCGAGCCCCGTGACCGCGGTCCAGATCGGCGACCCGATCACCCAGAAGAAGTTCTCCGACGTCATCGTCAAGGAAGCACGCGACCTCGACCTCTACCGGAGCATCACCGACAACGGGGCGGGAGGGCTCTCCTGCTCCGTCGCCGAGATGGCGAAGGAATCCGGCGGCTGCCACGTCCTCCTCGACCGCGTCCCGCTGAAGTACCCCGGCATGGCGCCGTGGGAGATCTGGATCTCTGAGTCGCAGGAGCGGATGACCCTCGCCGTCCCGGAGGAGAAGATCGAGGCGTTCATGGACCTGATGCAGAAGAGGGAGGTCGAGGCCACCGTCATCGGGACGTTCACCGATACGGGGAGATGCGTCGTGGAGTACAACGGCGAGACCGTCATGGACGTCGACCTCGATTTCCTCCACGACGGCCTCCCGAAGAAGCACCTCCGGACAGAACCCGTGGAGACAGTGTATCCCGAGCCCGACGTCCCGTGCCCCGACCGGCTCGACGACCTCCTCCTCACGATGCTCTCGCGTAAGAACATCTGCTCGAAAGAGTTCATCTCGACCCGGTACGACCACACCGTCCAGGGCGGGCACGTCCTCGGGCCGGTGCAGGGGGCCGGGCGGGTCCAGGCCACGGCCACCCTCACCAAGGTCGTTCTCGGCTCGATGAAGGGCGTCGGGCTCTCGCAGGGCCTCTTCCCGTCCTACTCGGAGCTCGACCCCTACCGGATGGCGCTCGCCGCGATCGATGCGGCGGTCCGGGGGCTTGTCGCGATCGGCGTTCCGATGGAGACGATCGCGCTCCTCGACAACTTCTGCTGGTGCTCCTCCGACGAGCCCGGGCGGCTCTGGCAGCTCAAACGCGCCGCGTTCGGGTGCTATGATGGTGCTGTCGGATTCGGCGCACCGTATATCTCCGGCAAAGACAGCATGTTCAACGACTTCTCCGGGTTCGACGCCGACTCGAACCCCGTGAAGGTCTCCGTGCCGCCGACGCTCCTCATCACCTCGATCGGCGTCCACCCCGACGTCACCACCGCGGTATCGATGGATGCGAAGTTCGACGGCGACCTCGTCTACGTCGTGGGGGAGACCAGCGAAGAACTCGGCGGGTCGGAGTACCTCGCGCACCTCGGCATCGAGGGGGGCTCGGTCCCGTCCCTCGATATCGAGGCGGCGAAGGTGCGCTACGGCCGGATGACCGACGCGATCCAGAAAGGGCTTCTCGCCTCCGCCTTCCCCGTGACCCACGGAGGGCTCCTCGTCGCCCTTGCCAAGGTCGCCATCGCCGGGCGGATCGGCATGGACCTCGCCATCCCCGGCGGGATGCGCCCGGACACCTACCTCTTCTCGGAGTCTCTCGGGCGGTTCGTTGTCACGGTCGCCCCCTCAAACCGCGAGGCGTTCGAGGCAATCTTCGGCGGCGACGCGCACCTCCTCGGCCGTGTCGGCGGCGAAACGTTCCGGGTATCGGCAGGAGAACAGACGCTCATAAAACAGCCGGTGACGGCAATGGAAACTGCGTATAAAGCGCCTTTCGGGGGTTACTGAGCATGGCTCGCGCAAACACGCCAAGAGCCCTCATCATGAGCGGCTACGGGATCAACTCCGAGATGGAGACGGCTGAGGCCCTGAGGCGGGCGGGCATGGAGTCCGATATCGTCCACATCAACGACCTCATCGCGGGGGAGAAAACCCTCACCGACTACCGGCTGATGGTCTTCCCCGGCGGGTTCTCCTACGGTGACGACACCGGCGCCGGCAACGCCTACGCAAACCGCGTCCGAAACAACCTCTGGAGCGACGTAAAGGAGTTCCTCGCGGGCGACAACCTGGTGCTCGGGATCTGCAACGGGTTCCAGATCCTCGCGAACCTCGGCCTGGTTCCGGCGTTCGACCAGGACCGTCCCCGCGAGATCGCCCTGATGCCGAACAGGAAGGGCGTGCTCGAGTGCCGGTTTGTCACCTTGAAGCCCGCCGCGGATAACCTCTGGACGAAGGGCATCTCGCACCTCTACTGCCCCGTCTCCCACGGCGAGGGGAACTTCTACTGTTCGGAGGAGACCCTCGCGCGGATCGAGCGGGAGGGGATGGTCGCGTTCCGCTACTGCCGTGACGACCTCTCCCCCGCAGATGGGGAGTACCCCTACAACCCGAACGGGGCGATCGCGGACATCGCCGGGGTTACCTCGGCGGACGGCAAGGTCCTCGGGCTGATGCCGCACCCCGAGCGGGCGATGGAGTTCGTGAACCTCTACGACTGGCCGACAAGGAAAGAGTGGCTGAAACGCGAGGGAAAACCCCTCCCCACCGAGTCGATGAACATGCAGTTCTTCCGGAATATCGTCAACTACTTCGAGAGATAGGCATCTCCGATCTTCCGGGGGAAGGCGGAGCTCCACCCGCGAGACCTCCCCTTCCCCGGCAACTATATCATTCCCCCTGGAGAATACCGGCCCGATCCGGGGGGAGGGGTCGCCACGAAGATCAGGGTCGCCCGCTGTTTTGGAGAGGAGAGCGCCGATGCGCCTGCGGTCATCGAGGTCGAGGTCGACCAGGCGGACGTCCCTGCCGCCGACGAGATCCTCTCGTTCGCCTCCGTCCACGGAAACTTCGCCAGCATCCCCGACCGCATCTTCCGCAGGTTCGAGGTCGTCCTCCCTCCCGACAGCCGCCTCGAAGTCCTCAAGGATGCGCTCCTCGAGGTCATACGCCTCGAGCCTGAAGGGTCGGAAGGGCTCAACCCCTACGAGGTCGAGGACTTCGTCGACGCGCTCGACCGGGCGCGGCAGAAGGTGCTCGGCGACAGCACCTGACGTCGTCTTTCGTTCACCTTTTTGCCCTGGACCGCGAACCGATACGTGATCGGATTGACCAACAAGGAGCGAGGGATGGGCGGGCTCGCCGTCAACACCATCCATACCATGGACTGCATCGAGGGCATGCAGCGCCTGGCGGCGGGCTCCGTCGACGTCATCGTCACGTCGCCGCCCTACAACATCGGGAAGGACTACAACTCCTACGACGACAGAATTCCCCGCGAGGATTACCTCGACTGGATGGGGCGGGTCGCCGCCGGAGCGGCGCGGGTCCTCGCCGACGACGGTTCGTTCTTCCTCAACATCGGCGGCAAACCCCGCGACCCCTGGATCCCCTTCGACGTCGTCCAGCAGTTCCGCCCGCACTTCGAACTGCAGAACGTCATCCACTGGGTCAAGTCGATCGCGATCGAGAAGGCCGACGTCGGCGACTACGAGACGATCACCGGCGACATCGCCGTCGGCCACTACCAACCGGTGAACAGCGCCCGCTACCTGAGCCAGTGCCACGAGCATATCTTCCACTTCACGAAGAGGGGGGACGTCGCGCTCGACAAACTGGCCGTCGGCGTGCCCTACCAGGACAAGAGCAACATCGGCCGGTGGAAGGCAGCGGAGCGCGACCTCCGCGACCGGGGGAACACCTGGTTCATTCCCTACCGGACGATCCGCTCCTCCCGGCCGCACCCGACCAGTTTCCCGGAGAAACTCCCCGAGATGTGCATCCGGCTCCACGGCTGCCGACCCGGGATCCTCGTCATGGACCCCTTCATGGGTATCGGGAGCACGGCGCTTGCGGCGATCGCCCTTGGCGCGGACTACATCGGGTTCGAGATCGACCCCGAGTACCGGGCGATCGCGGAGAGCCGGATCGCCGAAGCACGCCGCGAACGAGAGCGGGACTGAAACCTTTTCTTCTGCCGCTCCCGGCGGCCGGGATAGTCACGTTCACGGCGACGCTGACCGTTCAGGACGTTCTGTGACGGGATCTCCTGCCCGGATCCCACCAATATTCATCAAAATTTTGGCCGCGACCATTTCTATTATATGATCCGGGCGGTATGTAGTCCCTGCCAGAAGGGAGTAATGATGGAAATCAAGTACGTATCGACGACATGCCCGTACTGTGGCACCGGGTGCGGGTTCAACCTGGTCGTCCGGGACGGCAAGGTCTTTGACGTTGCGCACTGGCAGCGCGCACCCGTCAACGGAGGCAAACTCTGCCCCAAAGGACGCTATGCTCATGAATTCATCAACAGCCCCGACCGCCTCACGAAACCGCTGATCAAGAAAGACGGCAAGTTCGTCGAGGCGACCTGGGACGAGGCCTACGACCTGATCGCAGAGAAGTTCAGGTCGTACAAGCCCGACGAGATAGCCTGCCTCTCCTCCGCCCGGACATCGAACGAGGAGAACTACCTGATGCAGAAGTTCGCCCGGGCGGTTCTCAAGACCCCGAACGTCGACCACTGCGCCCGGCTCTGCCACTCGTCCACCGTCGCGGGCCTCGCGGCGGTCTTCGGGTCGGGAGCGATGACCAACTCGATCCGCGACATCGCCGAGTCGAAGTGCATCTTCGTCCTCGGGAGTAACACCTTCGAGCAGCACCCGCTCATCGGGCGGAGCCTCGTCCGTGCGAAAGAGAACGGCGCAAAGCTGATCGTGGCAGACCCGCGCTACACGCCGACCGCCCGGCAGGCCGACCTCTACATGCCGTTCGTATCGGGCACCGACGTCGCGATCTTAAACGGCCTGATGCAGGAGATCATCAAGAACGGCTGGGAGGATAAAGCGTTCATCGAGAAGCGCACGAAAGACTTCGAGAAACTCAAGGAGGTCGTCATGAAGGATGACTACAGCCTTGAGAACGTCTCGAAGATCTCCGGCATCCCCGCCGAGAGCCTCAAGACCGCGGCCGAGTGGATCGCGACCGCCGACGTCGCTGCGCTCATCTACTCGATGGGCATCACCCAGCACACCGTCGGCGTCGACAACGTCAAATCGACGGCGAACCTGATGATGCTCACCGGCAACCTGGGCAAACCCGGCGCCGGCGTCAACCCGCTTCGCGGCCAGAACAACGTCCAGGGTGCCTGCGACATGGGCGCCCTCCCGAACGTCTACTCCGGCTACCAGAAGGTCACCGACGAGGCGGCGCAGAAGAAGATGAAGGAGATGTGGGGCGTCGACGAGATTGCCGAGGGCAGAGTCGGCTACACCGTCACCGAGATGGTCAACGTCCTCGCCGAGAGTCCCGGCAGACTCAAAGCGATGTACATCATGGGTGAGAACCCGATGCTCTCCGATCCCGACCTCGGCCACGTCGAGGAGGGGCTCAAGAACCTCGAGTTCCTGGTCGTCCAGGACATCTTCATGACCGAGACCGCCGAACTCGCCGACGTCGTCCTGCCCGCTGCCTGCTACGCCGAGAAGGACGGCACCCAGACGAACACCGAGCGGCGCGTCCAGCGCTGGAGGAAGGCCCAGGACCCGCCGGGCGAGGCGAAGGAAGACTGGAAGATCATCAGCGAACTCGCGGCACGGATGGGCTACGCCGCCCAGTTCCCCTACCAGAACGCCGAGGAGATCTTTGACGAGATCGCAAAGGTCACGCCGTCCTACCACGGCATGTCCTACGCCCGCCTCGACCCCGACGGCCTGCACTGGCCCTGTCCGACCGAGGAGCACCCGGGAACGCCCATCCTTCATCGGGAGACGTTTGCCATGCCCGACGGGCGCGGGGTCTTCTCGCCCATCGAGTGGAAACCGCCTGCGGAGGTCCCCGACGACGAGTACCCGTTCGTTCTCACGACCGGCCGCACGATCTGGCAGTGGCACACCGGCACCATGACCCGTCGGTCGTGGAGCCTTGAGAAGGAGGCGCCCACCGGCTGGATCGAGATCAACCCCGAAGACGCGAAACAACTCGGGATCAAGGACGGCGAGGTCGTCCGGGCAAGCACCCGGCGGGGCTCGGTCGAGATCCCCGCGAAGGTGACGGACGAGATCATCAAGGGCGTCACGTTCATCCCGTTCCACTACAAGGAGCACCCCGCGAACAGGCTGACGAACAACGCACTCGACCCGATCGCAAAGATCCCCGAGTTCAAGGCCTGTGCCGTGAAGGTCGAGAAGATCACCGGGGAGGCCTGAAGATGGCTGGAAAAGGCGATTTACTCTATGCATGGACGACAGACGACAAACTCCGCGAGAAGGCCGAGACGGGCGGGGCGGTCACCGCGCTGCTACGCCACGCCCTCGAGAGCGGCATGGTCGACGCGGTCTTTGCGGTCAGGAAGGGCGCGGACGTCTACGATGCGGTGCCGGCCATGATCACCGATCCCGCCGAGATCGGGGGGGTTGCGGGCTCGCTCCACTGTGGCACCCTGCTCCTCCCGAAACAGATGCGGCGGTGCCTCCTTGCAACCGATCCGAACATGAAGATCGCGACCGTTCTTAAAGGCTGCGACGTCAAGGCGATCTACGAGATGGCAAAGCGCAACCAGGTCAACCTGGACAACATCATCATCATCGGCCTCAACTGCGGCGGGACCATCCGGCCGGAGACCGCCCGGATCATCGTCCGGGAGAGACTTGGGCTCGACCCGGACGACGTCGTCAAAGAAGAGATCGACAAAGGAAAGTTCATCGTCATCACAAAGGACGGCGAACACGCCTCGATCTCGATCGACGAACTCGAAGAGGGGTCAGAAGACCTCCTCGGGGACCCGGGTCTCGGCCGCCGGTCGAACTGCCGCCGCTGCAAGATCAAGATCCCGCGCCAGGCGGACCTCGCCTGCGGGAACTGGGGAGTCATCGGTGAGCGCGCCGGGAACGCAACGTTCGTTGAGGTCTGCTCCGAGAAGGGTGCAAACCTCCTCAACGCCGCACAGGCTGCCGGAGCGCTCGCCACCGAGCCCGCGAGCCCGAAGGGCATCGAGATCCGCGCCAAGGTCGAGAACGCGATGCTGAAACTCGGGGATAAATGGCGAGCGCGCTACTTCGGGGCGCTCGGCGAGGGCACGGAGCGGCTGAATAAGATCCGGGAGCAGACGAGCAGGTGCATCAAGTGCTACTCCTGCATCGAGAACTGCCCGATCTGCTACTGCATCGACTGCAGCACGCGGAAGGACTACCTGGTCGAACCCGGCGTCATCCCGCCGCCGTTCATGTTCCACCTGATCCGGTTCGCGCACATCTCCGACTCCTGCGTCAACTGCGGCCAGTGCGAGGAGCTCTGCCCCGTGGAGATCTCGAACTCGGTCTTCCTCCACGCCATCCAGACCGATCTCGAGGAACTCTTCGGGTTCCATCCGGGTGAGGATATGACCCCGCCGGTGCTCGCGCTCGTCGAGGAGTCGGAGGAACGTGACCGGCTCATCGCCACCGGGAGCGACCAGATCTTCGATATCTTCCAGTGACCGCGGCTCATCCCACCATCGACCTTTTTTTTGAAACGCCAGTCGACCGCCGGTGCCCCGATCCCGTGCAGGGGTGGGCGGCACGGTGCCGGCCAGCCCGCTCGAGACAGCGAACCCATCACGGGGCAGGCAGACGATAAAGAGTCGCTAAAATTCCACCAATTTCAAAATCCTAACCATTTGCCAGACATCTGCATATGTTCCGGGAGCTCGACACGGCGCGCATGCATCTACACCAACGTTGCCCGACGCCCGGGTCTCCGGCAAAAATACGCATGGAAAAAAGAGGATCTGTGCCCTCGCCCCGGTACACCGGCCCATAAACCCGCTCCAATCACCATATATTCTGTTTAGCCGCGCAAGTAATAGCAAAAGCATTGTTTATCGATATCCGGTGTTTAACGACAGGAATTAACTTAAAGCAGAGATAAACGCATGAATTCTGCTTATCTTCGCCACGCACAGCGATCATTTCGAAACCTATTAATAGCACTCTTAAATTACTGATTAACTAGACCTATCCATTCAGATTACCTGATTGTATAGGTAGGACGTTTAGAGAGGTGTATAAAAAATGGTGTTCCATCCTCCAGCTGCTATCGTAGCAAAAGCGGGTGATGCCGGTAAGTACAAGACCGGACTGCCAGCATGGAATATGGTCCTGCGTGGTGTCCTGTCCGGAGCCTACATCGCGATGGGTGGTGCCCTTGCAACGGTCTGTTCGACCGGTGTCATGGCATCCGATGCCGCGATGCGGTTCGGTTTCGCAAGCCCCGGCTTTGCCCAGTTCATCCTGGGTGCTGTCTTCCCCGTGGGGCTTATCGTCACGGTCATGACCGGTGCCGAGCTCTTCACCGGTGACGCGATGCTCGCGCCCATGGCGGCGTTCATCCACAAAGTCAGCTGGGCAAGCGTACTCAACCTCTGGGTCTGGGTATATATCGGTAACTTCATCGGATCGGTGATATTCGCATATATCATGGCATACGGGCCGTGCGTCAGCTTCGATGCCGCCGGAACCGCGACACTCACCGCGTTCGGTACGAGAGCGATAGCCATAGCAACCGCAAAGACGAGTTACGTCGGCGCCATGGGCATATGGTCGCTCTTCCTCAAGGCAATCGCCTGTAACTGGCTCGTCAACCTTGCCATTCTGCTTGGTATCTGTGCAGACGACGCGATCGGTAAGATCGTCGGCATCTGGTTCCCGATCTTCGCATTCGTTGCCAGCGGGTTCGAGCACAGCATCGCGAACATGTACTTCATCTCGACGGGCATCTTCTGCACGGGAATCGACCCCTCGACGGCAGTCGAGACGATCAGTTGGGTTGGCCTGTTTACCAACAACGTGATCGTTGCCACGCTTGGTAACATCGTCGGAGGTCTCTTCTTCGTCGGTGTCCTCTACTGGGTCGCGTTCAGAAAGGAAATTGCAGCCCTCAAGTAAGACTGATTCACGATGCAAATCGGAGATGTCAAAGTGAGGGTGACGGCCATTACGGTGGCCGTCTTCCTCTTTTTTATGGCCCTGATTGCGGTCTATGTCTTCAGTACCGGAGATCTGCATTCGCTGATCTGGGCCGTTCCGGCAGCAGTCATGCTGATCGTCATACCCATGGCACTCAACTACATGAGCCAGTCGCAGTATGCATCGCTGGTGCCGGTCTATGAAGCGGAAGCAAAGAATGCCCGGATACGGGAAATTAATCTAAATCGGCTCGGCGAACCAGTGCGGATCAAGGGCGTCGTCGAGCGGGTCTACTTCCAGTTTCTCAACCGCCCTCAATACCTCGTCGCCGACCGGACGGGTGAGATCTCGGTCAAGATGTTCACCTCGCCGACTGAGGATGTGCAGAAGGGGGACGTGGTTGAGGTGCTCGGAACCGTCGTCAAACGGTATATCCTGACCGGAGATGCGGTCATAAACGGCGTCTCTGTCAGGAAAGTCGAGAAGAACCAGCAATCCTGACGCCATCTGAGCGTCAAGCATTCAGTGAAGGGACGGCGGAAACAAGAGAGTTTCCTGCCCCAATCACCTTCGCCAGTTCTATTTAGAACGTCTTGTCGAGCCCGTCGTCGATCGCCTTTGCCGCCGGTTGTTTGTTGAGTTCTTCGATATATTCCTCGAAGAGATGGATCCGGGTGCTTACCGGGAAGGGAATCCCGATGGTGCTGATGACCGCCTCTCCCCGTTCGAGTGTCTGGATCTCGGTATCCAGGCGCGAGAGATCCTGTTTTGCGCTGCTTGCGATGGTGTCGCGGTCGCCGCGATCGGAGAGCCCCATCACCACGAAGGTGTTTAACTGCGCAAGAACCCGGGCGTCGATGTTCTTCGGCTGCTGGGTGACCACGCAGAGCCCCACGCCGAACTTGCGCCCCTCCATCGCGGCCTCGCGGAAGGTTCTGGTGTTCCCGAGCCCCGAGCCCAGCACCCGCTGCGCCTCCTCGATGGTGATCAGCACCTGCCTGGGTTCCCCCTCGCCCCCGGCCTCCTCGCCCTGATGGCTGCGCATGATCCGGCGGGTTATGATCGAGAGGACAAAGAGTTCGCTCTGCTCGCTCATCCCGGGGATGTCGATCAGGACGACCTTGTTCTCGTGGAGCGCCTTCAGGATATCGGGGATCGAGGAACCCTGCCTCCGGAAGAAGCCACGGTTTCGGTTCATCATGCCCGCGATGCGCCGCTGCATCACCGAGAGCGTGCTCGGCGAGAAGTTCTTTAAATCGTTCGCGATCCGGGGGTGCCGGCCGGTGTAGGTCGCGGCGTCGAAGGTCGAAAAATCGGTGCTCTGGAAGAAGTCGATCACGTCGGAGCCGGGCACGCTCTCGAGCATCTCCACGACCTCGCGCTGGGGCGGGGAGTGCTCGTAGAGGAGGAGGAGGTCGGGCGCCCTGAAGTCGTCGTAGTCCAGGTAGAGCTGGTTTAAGTGATACTTCCGCCTGAACGACTCGGGCCGGGTGGAGAAGACCTCGAGCCCGTCCCGGCCGGCCTGGTAGTGCAGGAGCCCCATGGTGGCCTCCCCGCTCGACGACCGGCCGCCCGCCACGTACTCGCCGTGCGGGTCGACGATGAGGAGCCCGAACTCGCGTGCCTTCATGCAGGAGGCGCAGAAGACCTTCATGAAGTTGCTCTTCCCCATGCCGGTCGTCGCGAAGACGCCCATGTGCTGGCGCATCACCTGCGCGTGGAGCGCCACCCTGACGTCTTTCAAGACGCCCTGGCCGGTCTTCATCACGCCGACCTCGATCTCGCCCATCACCTGCGTAAGAAACGCGAAGTCGCGCGAGTCCGGACGCTCGACACGGGAGAATTTCGCGGGGATCGTCCGGGGTTTGCGGAAGACACCGTCACCTCCGACGTACCCGAGCGGCGTCGCCTCGACCAGGATGAAGACGTCCTCCCCGATCCCGTAGAAGTGCTCGGTATGGGGGCGGGTGTCCCACTTCGGGTCGGAGAAGTTGCAGTCGTGGAGGAGGTCGCTCACCTTCGCAAAGAACGTCAGCCCTTTGATCTCGTCGGTGATCTTCAACACGTCCCCGAGATAGAGCTCCGCGTCGTGGGGGACGGCGAACCGGTAACCGAGCACCCGGTCACCGATCAGGCGGTATTTCGAGGCGTCGCCACCGTTAATATCGGTCAAACTCATCATGGTAGTCACCAAAGAGGGCGGTGTAGTCGGCAAGAGTCATGCCGAGCCGGTCCATGTCGCGGATGATATCCTGGCGGACCTGCTCTATCGCATCCTTCCCGATCTTCGTCGTGAGATGGGCGTCGAGGAGCGGGTAGGGGTAGCCCGTGACCCTCCCATCGTCGGCATAGGCCGCGAGCGCCGAGAAGACCCGCTCGACCTTGTCCGGGCTGTAGAAGGCGGGGATCTCCACCTTGAACGCCCGCTCTGCCCGCGGGTGCAGCCGGGCGACGTACTGCTCGCCCCGCTGTTTCCAGGCGTCCGTCTCCCGGCGGTCGATCAGGCCTTCGGCGGCGGAGACGCAGAGGTACCAGGGCCCGGGGATGTCGAGATCGCGTGCAAGCGCCTCCGCCGCCGGGACGATCGGGTGTCCGCCGCCCCAGGTGAGCGACGTCCGTTTCGTCACCGCGGCGATCAGCACCCCCCGGAGGTTGCAGAGATTCAGGAGCCTCTCGACGACCTCGTCGTGGCTCGCGTGGCGGACCTGGAGCGTGCCGTCGAGGACGAGGAGGTCGCCAGCATCGAGTTCCTCTGCCATCTCCGCCGCCGCCCAGAATTCAAGGGTATCCCGTATGACGGCGGCATTCCGGGCCGGGTCGTCGTGGTCGAGGTGCACCTTCGGGGGACAGTGGAAGCAGTCGTGATAGATCTCATCGAAGTCCTCGTTTCCCCTCCCAGGGTTGACCGTGACGATCCGAAGCGGCGTCGTCCGGTGGTGGAGGCGCGAACCGCCCGCATACGAACTGACCGATGCCCGGACGGCGGCAACGGCAAAACTGCCTGCATCGAGGATGACAGTGTTGCTCCCGTCCACCGCGCAGACCGCTCCGTCGAACCGTGGCGGGCAGCGGCGATACGACGATGCAGTAAACCCGCCTGCGGCCGCAAACCGCCCGGCAAGGTCGGGCGGGGAACACTCGCGGATCCGTCCTGCAATCCGACGGATCGCGTCCCGGTAAACGGCACCCGGATCGGTCATTCGAACTCCCTGACCCTGCTTGCCTGGTCTGCGCCCATCTCGACCACCAGCGTCGTAGAGAACTCGTCCTGAACCTCGGTGATGTGGGATATGAGGAGGATCTGGGGGAAGTGCGCCTCCTGTGTCCGGAGCGCCCGGAGAAGGTTGTTCCGCCGCCCCTCATCCTGGCTCCCGAAGATCTCGTCGAAGATCAGGAACGTGGAGTCGTGCACCCCGTTCACCTCGGCGAGGAACCGGGAGAGCGCCACCCGGAGGGCGATGGCGATGTCGTCCTGCTCCCCGCCGCTGAACCGGTCGGCCGGGTAGTCGTCGCCCATGTCGTGGACGAGGACGGCGAAGTCGTCGTCGAGCATCACCGTCCCGTAGCGCCCGTCGGTGATCTCGGCGAGCACCCTCCCCGCCTCCTCCTCGATCCTGCCCCTGACCACCTGGAGGAGGTAGTCGGTGTAGTCCTTGATCAGCGACCGGGTCAGTTTCAGCCGCCCGATCTCCTCGGTGAGCGCCTCCTGCTGCCGGAGAAGGTCGTCTGCACGCGAGAGCCTCCCGGTCTCCTTCTCGATCTCCAACGTAAGGCCGTTTATCCGGAACGCAATTGCGGATCGCTCTTCGCGTGCCACCGCGAGCTCCCGTTCGCAGCCCGCGACCCGCTCCTCCGCCGCCACGACAGCCTCCTCGGTGAACCCGAGTTCTTCGACGGCCTCCCTGACCCGGAGCAGCGCGCCCTCCCTCTCCGCGAGGAGAACCTTCTTTGCCTCCAGCGTCTCGACCAGCCCCGGGACCTCTTCGAGACGGACGCGGAGCTCGAACGCCTTCCGGTGCGCCGCCTCAGCACGCTCGCACTCCTCGCTCTGGCGCGCGAACCGGTCGGGGTCGAACGAAAGGCGGGCGAGTTCAGTTTGGATAGCCCGCAATCTCCCATCGAGCCCGTTGATTCGCGCGGAAATGTCTCGCAACTCCTCTTCCAGCGCCGGCCGCCGCGCAAGCCGGGCCTGTGCCTCCGTGTATGCCCGGCAGGACGGTTCGAGCGCCTGCGCCTCGGCTTCCAGCCGCTGCAGGGCCGCCGGGTCGAACCCAAGCAGGGAGATCTTCGTCTCAAGTTCTTCCTTGCGGCTGAGGTAATCCTCGACATCGGTGATCAACCGCTGTCGCTCCTCCTGGAGAGCAGGGAGGCGGCTGCACTCGCCCCGGAGGGTGTCGGCAGCCGTCCGCTTCTCGGCGAGGGCGCGGATCCGTTCCTTGAGGGCGGCGTGCGCCGCCGGGTCGTACCCCCCCATCCCGAGCGCCCGCATCGCCGCACGGTGCCCCTCCGCCTCGGCCCGCCACCTCTCCCCGACGCTTGCGCTCTGCTCATACCGGGACGAATAGAGCGCGTGCTGCTCCTTTATGCGCTGAGATACGGTGCGCTGCGCGTAGAGGTCCTTCAGTGCGGCGACGAGGCTATCGCGGTCGGCGGTCGCCCTCACATACTCCCCCTCAAGATCGGCGAGCGTCTTCTGCATCGCCGCGGCGGCATCCGCAAGTTCGGCGACCAGGTCCTCGTAGTGGTCGCCGAGGCTCTGGTGGCACGTAGGGCACGACCCCTCCGGGCCGGCGGCAAGGATCTCCGCCCGGTGTTCGGCCAGCCTCCTGATCTCCTCGCGGAGCGCCTCCTGCCGCTCGGCGCACGCGCTGATCCGCGAGGTCAGGTACTCTCTCCGGCTCTCCGCTGACTCGATCTCGTCCTCGATCGAGCCCATCCCGGCAAGCTGCCGGGCAAGCCCGGCAATCTGGCTCTCGAGGAGACTCATCTCCTGGGAGGCCGCGTCGACCTCCCGCAGGCACCGCTCCTCCTGCCGGGCAAGTTCCTGCGCCCGGAGGAACACCTCTTCCCGGGCCAGGAGGGCGTCGTACTCCCCGATCTCTTCTTCGAGCGCGCGAAGACGCCCGGCCTTCTCCTCAATCCCTTCGATCTCCGTCCGGTTTTCCCCGACCCGCCGCTCGATCTGGGCGAACCGCTCGTCCATGCGTGCGAGTTCCTCGCGGAGGACATCGTACTTTGGCTGGAGGTCTCTCATCGCAGCGATGCGCTCGCGGAGGGCCTGCCACTCCACGACGTCGCGCTCAAGGTCAGAAACCGCCCCCTCGTCCGCTAAAAGCGCGGCGAGTTCTCGCTCGGCCTTCGCGCGGAGCTCGCCGTACTCCCTGACCTGCCCCTCCACGGTCTTCGCTTCGAGGGCCAGGCGGTCGGCGAGCACCTTCGCCTCAGCCATCGCGGCCACCTCGGCCTTCAGGGACTCGTAGCGGCCGGCAAGGAGCGCGAGTCCTTCGAGTTCGGCCTGCAGCCGCCGCCGTTCGCCGATCTTCTCCTCGATCTCACGGCACTCGCTCCGGAGCCGCTCGATCTCGGCCGCGAGCATCTCCTCTTCCTGCGCAAGGTGCAGGTAACGCTCGCGCACAGAGAGCAGCCGGTCGCGCTCCACCTTCGCACCATTAAGCGCCTCCGCGGCAGCCGTCTCTCTCTCCAGGGCCTTGCGCGCTTCTTCCTCCGCTCCGGCGAGATCTGCGCGGAGCGTCTCAAGACGGCCGCGGGCCCCTTCGGCGTCCAGTTCCTGGAGCCGGCCTGAGAGCTCGCGGGAGGCGCCTTCCCGGGCATCGATGAGCGATTTGAGGTGCTCCATGCTGTCCTTCTTGAGGTAATCGATGCCCAGCACCTGCATGAACCAGTCCTTCCGGGACCCGGCCCTGCTCTCGAGCAGGGCAAGGAGTTCCTTCTGTCCGGCGTAGATGGTGTTGCGGAAGTCCCCCGGACCCATCCCGACGACCCGCTGCACCTCCTCTCCAACCTTCTGGACGCTGTTTGCGAGGAGTTTCCGGTTCAGGTAGAGGTTAGCCTCGTGGAGCGTCGAAGATGCGCGGCGTTTGAATCTGCGGACGACGGTATACTCGTTGCCGCCGACCGAGAAGTCCAGGCGGACCTCGCAGACGTCCTGCGGCCCTGCAAAAGAACTGACGATGTAGTTCCCGTCAAGACCGGTGCCCTGCAGGCCGTAGAGGGCGAAGAGGATGGCGGAGACGATGCTGCTCTTGCCGGCCCCATTGTTCCCGACGATCCCCGTGATGCCGTCCTGGAAGGCGATCTCCTGGTCGCGGAAGCGCTTGAAGTTGCGCATCCAGAGTTTATTCAGCAGCACGCTCTCCCTCTTTGTGGCGCGCAATCACCGACCGGAGAACCTCCGTCCCGGTCTTCTTCACGAACTCCGCATCGCCGGGAGCGAGGTGCTCCTTCTCCACGAACCGCTCGAACTCGACGACGTAGTCGATGCCGACGAGCGAATCCTCGTAAAAGATCCGGGACGGGTCGTCGACGGCCAGCACCTGCAGCTTGAGGTCCAGCACACGGTTCCGGATCTCCTGGAGCGCCTTCTGGTCGAGCGCGCGGAGCGTATCGCGGCGTATCCCATCAAGCGTCATCTGGCAGATCGCGCGGTAGATCTTCTCCCCATGACTATCGGCAGCATCGAGGATGCGGTCCACGACCTCTCTCGCCGAGAGCCCGTCGCAGTTGATCCTGCCGAGGCTGAACATCGGCGTGCGCGGGAGGTCGATGTGCTCGACCTCGCCCGATGCGAGGTTCACGGCGAGACCGCCCTTCTCCTCCGCGATCTCCCCGTAGTTGCAGTGCTCGAGCGACCCGCTGTACCAGGCGTTGTCGGCGACCTGCACCTGGCCGTGGAAGTGGCCGAGCGCGATGTAGTCGAACCGGTCGGAGAGGATGGTCGCGTCCAGTTCGTGCTCGGCGACGGTGTGCAGTCGCCTGTCCTTCAAGATGCTCGCAAGGCCGTGGGTGACCAGGACGTTCGTGCCGGGCGAGAACTCGATCTCCTCGAACGCCCTCCGGTAACCTTCCGCCTCGAGCATATTCGGTATCAGGTGAAAGACCGCATCCCCGAGCTCGACCCGCCGGTAACGGTTGTGGTGGGCGACGTAGAGGTCGCGGGCGCGATAGCCGCCCCGCTCCAGAACCTCGAACGGCGACGCCGTGTACCGGGTCTTGGCCATGCTGTGGTTGCCCGCGACCATGAGCACCGGGATCCCCGCGTCGTGCAGGCGGGAGAGGGCGTCGAGCGCCGTCGTGTAGGCGCGGGTCTTCGGCTTGACCTGGTGGAAGAGATCGCCCGCGTGGACGAGCGCATCGGGGCGCATGGCAATGACACGGTCGATGGCGGCAAGGAAGTTCTCGTAGATGAGCTGTTCGCGCAGGTTCATCCCGGTCTCCGGATCAACCCGGTTAAAAGCCGACAATCCGAGATGCGTGTCTGCCAGGTGAACGATCTTCATGCCCAATTAGTCTCCGTGTTCCTTGAGTATAAATGCCTGATCTGCGCGGCGTGAATGTATCCGGCACCGAAGAGGCGTCCATGATACGCGTATTCTAATATACCCCCACTGATATTTGTATGGTGATCTCGTGTCAAAACGAGCCGTTGATGCAGTTTTTCAGGCACTCTTCCTCCTCTCCGACGTCCGGTTCCTGCTCCGGGAGACAGCTCCCGGGCACGACCTCGATGAAGAGCAGAAGAAGCGCGCCGCAACAACTCTCGAAAAGGTGAAACGGCAGGTTGCAATCCTCGAAGAGGAGTTGATCCGGTGAAGTGCGCGATCGATATCGAGTCCCGCGACGTCGAGGAGATGTACATCAACATCGATCCTATCCAGGCGGGCGGGCGGCTCACCGCCGACGCCATGAAGGCGGCGATATCCTTTGCGGACGGCTACTCCGTCTGCGACAACTGCCGCAGCCCCTTCAGGCTCGACTACATCCAGAACCCCCCCATCGCGCAGTTCCACGCCGACCTCGCCGCGTGGCTGAATATGGATACCGCGCGGGTGGTGCCGGGAGCGCGCCGGGGGTTCCAGGCGGTCGCGAGCACATACGTGGAGAAAGGCGACCCGGTCATCCTGACGTCGCTCGCCCACTACACCGAGTTCCTGGCGATCGAGGAAGCGGGGGGGATCCCGCGTGAGATCCCGAAGGACGCAAAGAACCATATCACCCCCGACGCCGTGGCAGAGAAGATCGAGGCAGTGATCCGGGAGTTCTCAAAGACGCCGCCCCTGCTCTTCGTCGACCACGTCGACTACCAGTTCGGGAACGTCCACGACGTTGCGGCCATCACAAAGGTCGCCCACCAGTACGATATCCCCGTCCTCGTCAACGGGGCCTACACGGTCGGGATCATGCCGGTCGACGGCAAAGCGCTCGGTGCCGACTTCGTGATCGGGTCGGGCCACAAGAGCATGGCGGCCCCGGCGCCCTCCGGCGTCCTCGCGACGACGAACGAGCATGCGGAGCGGGTCTTCCGGACGACGCAGGCGAAGGGCGACGTGACCGGCCGGACGTTCGGGATAAAAGAGGTCGAGATGATGGGCTGCACCCTGATGGGCGTCACCGTCGTCGGGATGATGGCCTCGTTCCCCCACGTCAAGGAGCGGGTGAAGCGCTGGGATACCGAGGTGGCGCACTCGCAGGCGGTCATAGACGCCCTCCTCTCCATCGAGGGGACGACGGTCCTCTCCGACTACCCGCGGCAGCACACCCTGACCCGGGTCGATACTCGTGGGTCCTTCGATAAAGTTGCGCAACAGCACAAGAAACGCGGCTTCTTCCTCTCGAGCGACTTAAAGAAGCGGGGCATCATCGGTGTCATCCCGGGCTCCACGAAGGTCTGGAAGTTCAACACCTTCGGACTGACGGAGAAGCAGATCCGGCACATCGGGGAGTCGTTCGTCGAGATCGCACGAGAGAACGGGTTGAATATAGTCTGAGGGAGACCTCGGAATTCTTTTTTGAGCGGGTGCGTGCGGGCCGGGGCGAGTTTGGACACCTTCTGGTGAGATGTGCGACTGCGAGAGATTGTACACGGCCTCACGCGAAGCCGCGAAGACATAAAGTCCAAGCCGCCCCTGCCCCCTCAACTTCGCGTCCTTCGCGTCTTCGCGCGAGACAACGATATCAGAATAGAAGAGCAGGTTTGTTGAGGGCCAGACGGTTCCCTCACCCGATCTCCTCAACCACCCCATTCTTCGCCCGATACCGCCGCACCGTCGCTGCCGCCCGTGCCGCGAGACCTGCCACGCCGATCTCCTCTTCAAGATTCAGGATCGTCTCCGCGGGCGCCGCCGTCGAGGGGTAGCGGGGGGCGACTGTACACCCGACATCTCCCGGCTGCGCCTGAAACGTCCCGATGGCGCGTGCGCGGTCGACGACCTCCTCCTTGTCGAACCCGATCAGCGGCCGGAGCACCGGAACGGTCGCCGCAGGAGCAATCACCGCCATGTTCGCGAGTGTCTGGGACGCCACCTGCCCCAGGTTGTCGCCGTTGACCAGGGCGGCAGCGCCACGCTCCTTTGCAAGGATGCTCGCCACGCGGAGCATGAATCGCTTGCAGAGGACGCACCGATAGCGCGGTTCTTTCAGTGCCGTGATCGCCGCAAAGAACGGCTCCATATCCACGACCAGGAGATCGAGGGGGTGCCCCGGAACCCAGAGGGAGAGCCGGGCGTGATTTGCGAGGACGTTCTTCTCCGCGTCCGCACCCCCGAACCGCCCGCCGCGCATGTTGACGTGCACCATCAGGCATCCCCGCCGCATCATCAGCCACGACGCGACCGGCGAGTCTATTCCTTCCGAGAGCAGGGTCATCACTTCGCCCTGAGTCCCGTAGGGGAGCCCGCCCGGCCCCGGGATCTTCTCGTCGTAGACGAGGCCGCCGTACTCCCGGGCCTCCACGAAGATCTCGTAGTCGGGCGCCGAGAGGTCGACCCTCGCCTCCGGTATCCGGTCGAGGACGGCCGAACCGACCGCCGCCGCGAGTTCCTGACTGCTGAACCCCTCGACACCCGACCGTCGCGCCCGGACCGCAAACGACATCCCGGGCCGGAGATTCCTCTCCGCGTGCTCGACCGCCGTGGCCGCGAGCCTCTCGATATCCGCCGTGGTCACCGTGCAGACGCTGGTGCTCACCACCCCGAAGGTCCTTGTAGCCGCCGCGGCAATTCTCCGGGGCTCGTCGCCGTAGATCATGATCCTTCCCCGGTATGTCTCGATACGGTGGGCGAGTCCCTCGGTCTCCAGCGCAAGGCCGATGTTTTTTGTCAATATCGATATGTACCTCCGTTTCACCGTCTCGCTCTTGAGGAAGATCTCGCCGTACCTGACCATCACCGCTTCCACGAATCCACACCTCCTTCCCGGCAACCACCGGAGGCAATCGCTACATCCATACATCCGAGTTCCTTCACCGCGCCGGCGGGGATACGGGTTGCGAGGCACGCGGACGGGGGACGGACGGGCACCCCGAGTTCACAGAGCGCCCGCATCTCGGACCGGGTAGCCACATGATCGTCGGCGTGGGTCCCGTCGACCACCGTCCGGCACCCCTGTCGGCGCGCCTCCGCCGTGACCGCAGAGGGTGCGTAGGATTTCCGGAGCGCACCAGGCCCGCGAACTCTCGTCATCTGCCCTTCATATGCTCGTTCGTCCTAGATGAATGTTCGCGAATCGCGCCAATTCCGGGTTTCTGCACGAAGAGCAAATGGTTTTTAACAGAGGCACTCCGAATGTGTACTGATATGGCGAAGAAAGCGAGTGCCAAACAGGCAGAACCCATGAAGCTCTTCTATATCTTTTACAATCAGGAGCGCTGGGAAAACTGGATCAAGACACTGGAGGAAGCGAATTTCGAGCCCGCCGAAGGCGAAGAGGTCTCGGAGGGCGAACAGATCCTCTTCAGTTTCACCGAAGATATCACCCTCTCAGTCTTGAAGATCATCCGCCTCTACCAGAACGGCCGGTTCACGAAAGAGGAGACCATCGAGAAACTCGACGAGGTGGAACTGATCGTCATGACCGGGCTTCCTGAGGGAGAACTCGAAGAGATCATCGGCTCGCTCCAGCTCTCCCTGCTGGTGCTCTTCACCGCCTGCCGGAAGTACCTCGAAGGCGGGTTTGAGACGGACATCAAGGCCCTCGTGAAGAAAGGACGGGGCATCGACGAGGAAAACCTCGAGGAGGCGCTCGAGGTTGCGGCGAACATCGGGGCCGCCGTGATCGACGGCGCCGCCTGTTGCGCAAAGTACATCAAGGACAACGTGGAGAACCCGACCCTCTTCGACGAGTGGCTCATCGAGATCGAGACCATGAGCAACGCCATGAAGTCGCTCGCGAAGTTCGATGAGGAGCCCGGAGAAGCGTCGTGATTGCGGATAAGGCCCGGTTCCGGGCGGCACGGAAACTTGAACGGGCAGCAGGTTTCCGGCTCCCGGATCATGTCTTCTCGGGCGCGTTTCTTGAGTCGCTCGGGAAGGCAATCGACTTCGATAACCTCGACCGCCGGACGCACGAGCAGATCCTTGCCTTCTTCCGCGATTTCATGGACTGCAAGTGCAAGAACGCTCCCTTCTGCGGGTGCCCGGAGAGGAAGTTCACCCTCACCATCATCGAGTTCCGGGAGTTGGGGCTCGATCACCGCCAGATCAGCGCCCACCTCCTCGAAGAATACGGGATCGATCTCTACCCCGCCGATATCCTGAGTTTTCTCGAAGACTCCGTCCACATGCTCGAGGCGATCCGGGACGTCGCCGAGCTGCAGGGGCGGGAGAAACTCGCGGAGAACGCCATCGAGCATATCAAACAGATCGAGCACTAGGGCATCAGTTCGTCTTATTCTGTTGGCACATGGAGAACGGCCAACTCACGCGAAGATCTGTTGATTGTCAGTGACAGCCCGTTGCTCACCTGACGGTGCTCGAACTCCTTCCCCTCCGGGGAGGTCACACTTCGCGGCTTCGCGCTCTTCGCGTGAGGTTGTACCCTTATCCGAATCGATAAACTCACGCGAAGCCGCGAAGAACGCGAAGTAGGGTAGGTGGGTATTTTGGTCCCCTTTGCGGCTCGCAACTCGCACCTGCCGGCGCTCGAACTCCGGATTCGCACCAATCGGTGCTCAAACTCCTGCCCTACGGGTAGTCGCACCCATCAGCCCGTCGTTCCTGCGATGCTCAAGCTCGCTTCGCTCGCAGGTCGCACCTACGGTGCTCCAACTCCGCTTCTGACGAAGCGTCGTTCTTCGCGTGAGGCCACACAGTGGGCGAAAATTCAGGTGCAACGGGCCATCCGGCGGCCAACTGTCTGCAGTTGTGTGACCGGTGTAGGTGAGCGGAAGTCTCTCCCGGACAACCTGCCCGGGACGCGGTCAGAACTATCTCTTCTCCCTATCGACCTCGAAGTACCTCTCCGGGAACATATACCCGATAAAATAGTTCAGCCGCAGGATGAGGTTCTTCCGGTAGGAGAGGTCCAGGCCGTTCATGGGGAGCCCGACGACTGCGCCGCCGAGGACGGACTTGCATATCGAGGGCCGGAACCCTTTCCGCTGCCTGAGGCCTGCCCCCAGCCACCGCCACCGCATCGCCTCAGAGACGTTCCCGAGCTCATGATGGTGGTTCACAAAGACAGGCAGGATATACCATCGCAGGTTTTTTCCGGCCAGATACTCGGCATAAAGAGCGTCTTCCCCGCTTGAGAGACCATCGAGAGCCGTGCACGCCACCACGCATTTTCGGCGCGTCACGCAACAGCCGAATGCTCCGTTGCCCCCGAGCAGCGAGATCGGCCCGGTCGGCCGCCTGATATAGCCGTCGTCGTAGAGCGCACCGATCACTCCTGCATCCGGATATCGTCCTTCGGCCGAGGCCTGCAGGACCTCTTCCCACTCCGGAAGGAGCTCCACGTCGGAGTCGACGAAGGCGACAAGGTCTGTTTGGGCCTCGCATGCCCCGAGCCTTCGTGCCGCCCCGAGGCTCCTGTCCGACGGGATGACCTCGCAGCCGTACTGTCCGGCGATTGCCGCGGTACGATCCGTAGAGTGCTTGTCGATGACGATGATCCTGTTCGGGGATCCGTATCTCTGGATAGAAGAGAGTGCAAGTTCTAACGTTGACTCGCTGTTCCAGGTAGGAATGATGTAGTCGATGCTTATCATACCGGTGCAGGCCCCCTCAGACAGCGCGGCCTCATCGGTCTTCATCGTGCATCAGGTTTACCCCTGGATAAGCCCTCGAGCGTGTAGGGTATGGCGGGTGTGCCGGGGTCGCGAGACCACTCGCGTGATCTCAGTAAAAACGGGATAAAAGTATCCAGAGCGCCCGGGATCTATCTCCTCCCGGGGTTCCGCATCATGGGAGCGACGTTGCACCCCGCCATCTCTCCAAAGCAGAAGAGGAATCGCTCCCGGATGCTCGTCGGCAGTCTTGCCTCCGGGATGGGCTCGAACCCGAGGCTCTCGTAGAACCCGATCAGGGGGAGGGTCGAGTGGATGTAGATCGTCTCGGACCCGCATTCATCAAGGAGCATCTGCACGGCTTCTCTGGCGTATCCGTGTCCGCGGTGCTCGTCCAGAGTGAAGACACAGTCCATCTCAAGGCCGCCGGGATGGCGCGTGCAGCGGGCCGTCGCTGCAAGGGCTCCGTCGACGAAGACGCCGAATATCCTCTCCCGCGCCGGATCGGCCTTCTGGCCGCGGTAGTGCGTCCAGACCACCTCTGCAAGCGGAAACTCCCCCGGCTGCAGTTCACGAACCTCTTTCTTCATCTTCTTCTCCGGTATAGTCACACATTGCCGCACCAGGTATTTTAACAGGACGGGTAGTCCCGATCGGCCTCAGAGTAGACGCGGCCAGGGGAGGCCGAGGCCCATGGTCAACTCCTTCAGTTCGTCGCGGATGCCCCGGTCGAGTTTGAGGAGAACCAGGAGATAGACCACCCCGCCGAGCGCGACCGCCCCGAGGACGACGAAGACGTTCGTGAGCGGGACTACGAACGAGTAGGCCGCGACGACGGCACCCATCACGAGCGCGGCAAGAACGATGTGCCCCACGGCCCAGGGCTCCATCCGCACGCGGATGCTCCGGGAGAGGGCGCGGTTGGCGAGCGCCGCGTTCAGCACCATGGTGACAAGCGTGGCCGCTGCTGCTCCGATGATGCCGTATGCCGGGATGAGGAGGAGGTTCAAGCCGATGTTCGCGGCGACCGCAACTGCCGTCACCCGGAACGAGTCGCGCGGCCGATTGAGGGCGTTCAAACACATCGTCTGGAGGTATACGAAGACGTTTGCCACCTGCATGAGCAGGAGTACCGAAAGAGCTCCTGCCCCGACGGCGAACGATTCCCCGTAGAAGAAGTAGAGGAGGCGTTCGCCAAGGAGCCAGCCTCCAACAAGGACGGGTACTGCAAGCAGGAGCGAGTAGGTGAAGGCGCGGGCGAGCGCCGGTTCCACCGATGGGAGGGCGTCTTTCTTCCCCCAGTAACTGATCTTCGGATAAAGAGTGGTCTGGAGTGCTATGGTGACGAACGTCGCGATCGATGTGAGCTGGAGCGCCACACGATAGATGCCGACATCGACCTCGGTCATGAAGTAGCCGATCATGATGGTGTCGGCATAGGAGAAGACGAGGTAGCCGCCTGCGCTGAGGAACATCCAGAACGAGAAGGAAAAGAGGCTCCGGATATGAGACCAGCCAAACGGTGCCGGCGTGAGGTCCAGGAAACGGAAATTGAAGAGCCCCGAAGCAAGCAGCCCGGCAATAAATCCTCCGGCAAGGCCCGCGACACCGTAACCGAGGACGACCGCGACGATCTGGATGACCACCCGGGTCAGATTCTCGATCAGGCCACCGATCTGGTTAACACCGACCTTCCCGCTGCCGTAGACACTGTTTGAGGCGATGTTCGTAAAGACGCTGACGACCAGTGCGACGATCAACCAGGGGAAGACTCCGGATGAGGTGAGGTCGACGAGATATGGCCGTGCAATGAGGAGAAAGCCCACCGAGACGGCTAACAGCATCACCCGGAGGAGGATGAACGCAGTGAAGTAAGCGTTCTGGTCTTCCCCCTCGCTGATCCGTTTCACCACAGCGCCCCCGAACCCCCCGTCTCCGATAAGATTGAAGACGCTGAAGTAAGCGACAAAAAGGAAGTACGCACCCAGTATCGCGGGACCTAGCGTGTGGGCGAAGAACATCGTGGAAAGAAACCCAATGGCGGTGAGAACCAGCGTCGAACCAAGGCTGATGACGCTCTGGCGCTGGATAGGGTTGATGCGCATGACGCGGGCAAGATACTCAGAGGGCTGAAACACGGTAGGACATTCGCCGTGAAGAACCATATTGGTTTTGAACCGAATCAGGAAAATCAGCACGAACAATGGGGCGGAATGTTTCAGTCTCGCGAAGGGGGATCACGATAACGTCATACCGGAGCGATGCCAATGTATAGTATTACTCTCACAGGAGAGCGCGTATACCATCGGCGGTGAGATCTTGGATGTAGGAGTGATCGGTACCGGAATGATGGGCAGAAACCATGCCCGCGTGTATTCGGAACTGAAAGCGGTGGATTCGCTCTACCTGTACGACCTCAATGAGAAGGCCGCCCGCGACCTCGCCGGAGCCTTCGAGGCGACGGCCTCGGCTACCCTGGAGAGCCTGCTTAAAAACGTTGATGCGGTGAGCGTCTGCGTCCCGACACCCTACCACTTTGGGGTTGCGGAGCAGGTTCTCGACGCCGGGGTGCCGCTCCTCATCGAGAAGCCCATCTGCGCGACGGCAGAGGAGTCGAGAAGGCTCATCGCGAAGATCCCCGACGGCCTCGTCGCCGGCGTCGGGCATATCGAGCGGTTCAATCCAATCGTCCCGGAGATCAAAAAGATCGTCAGGAACCCTCTCTACATCGAGATGAAGCGGCACAACCCGGCTTCTTCGCGGGTGAGCGGTTCGTCGGTCGTCGAGGACCTGATGATCCATGACGTGGACATCATGCGTAACGTCCTCATCCCGAACGGGGCATATCGCCTCGCCGGCAGCGGCAACCAGGACGTCTGCAGCGCACTCTTTTCATTCGGAGAGACATCAGTATACCTCTCGGCAAGCAGGAAGTCTTCAAAGAAGATCCGGATGATCTATATTGAAGAAGAGGAGTTCACCGTCGAGGGGGATTTCATGGCCCAGGAGATCTATATCCACAGAAAACCCGGGCAGTATGCGGTTGAGGACGAGCGCTACGTCCAAGAGAACATCATCGAAAAGGTGCTCGTCAACAAGCAGGAGCCGCTCAAACTCGAACTCTCGACGTTCCTCGATTGCGTGGCCAAGGGACGGGAGTTCCCCGTCAGCCCCGAACAGGCACTGTTGAACATGGAGATCTGCGAGGATGTTAAACGGTGTTTTGCGGTCTGAAGGTTGGTTTTCACAATGAAGAGCAAATTACAGTCGATCATTGATAGAAGAGGGCCGATCAGGAATATAGGTGTGGTCGGCATGGGGTACGTCGGCATTCCCGCTGCGGTACTCTTTGCAGACGCGTCGGAGTTCGAGTTCGTCCGGGGGTTCCAGCGCGACTCCCCGTCCTCCGGTTACAAGATAGCCATGCTGAACCGCGGCGAGTCGCCGCTCAAGGGCGAGGAGCCGGGGCTTGAGGAGTTGCTCGGAAGGGTCGTCGGTGCGGGAAAGTTCCGGTGCACCCCGGACTTCTCCGAGATTGCGGAGTGCGACGCGGTAACGCTCGCCATCCAGACGCCGTTTAAGGACCCTAAAGATCTGATCCCCGACTTCTCGGCCCTGATCGAGGGGCTCCGCCAGGTAGGGAGGCACCTCACGGAAGGCACGCTTGTGGTGCTCGAGTCGACCGTCACCCCCGGCACGACTGCCGGGATGGCCCGTGAGATCCTCGAAGAGGAATCGGGGCTTGTGGCTGGCGAGGATTTCGCACTTGCCCATGCCCCCGAACGGGTGATGGTCGGGAGGCTGCTCCGCAATATCCGGGAGCACGATCGGATCGTCGGCGGGATCGACGAGGTCTCGACAGCGCGGGCGATCGAACTCTACCGCCCGGTCCTGACGACAGGCAAGATCATCCCCATGACAGCGACCGCGGCCGAGGTGACGAAGACCGCCGAGAACGCCTTCCGCGACCTCCAGATCGCGGCCGTGAATCAGCTCGCGCTGCACTGCGAGGCGATGGGCGTCAACGTCTACGATGTCCGTACGGGGATCGACTCCTTGAAGGGCGAGGGGATCACTCGTGCCATCCTCTGGCCGGGCGCCGGGGTCGGCGGCCACTGCCTCACGAAAGACTCCTGGCACCTTGAGCGGGGAGCACAGGTCCTCGGGCGTGCGAGCCTCTGGTACCCCCACGGGGCAGAGTCGATCTTTGGCGTCGCACGGACTATCAATGAGTTCATGCCCCGGCACATGGTCCACCTGACCCTCAAGGGGCTCGAGCGGGCGGGAAAGTCCCCGAAGGGCGCGAAGGTCGCGCTGCTCGGGTGGGCGTTCATCCAGAACTCCGACGACACCAGAAACACCCCATCGGAGCCCTACCTTGCGGCGATGGAGGAGACGGGCGCGGAGGTCAAGGTTCACGATCCGTTCGTTGAGAGTTACCCAGGCATCGAGATCTCGCACGATCTCGAGGAGACCCTTGCGGGAGCGGACGTCATCACCATCTTTACTGGCCACCACCACTACGCCTCTCTCGATCCGATACGGGCGAAGGAGTTGTCGGGGAAAGAGCACCCGGTCATTGTCGACGGCAGGAACGTCGTCGACCCGGACGCGTTCATCCGGGCGGGGTTTGTCTACAAGGGCATCGGACGCGGCGACAAAAACAGCCATCCTATTCAGCAGTAACCATGAAGATCGTATCGATCGTCGGTGCCCGGCCGCAGTTCATCAAGTGCGCTCCCGTCTCCCGGGAACTCAGGAAGGAGCACGAGGAGATCCTCGTCCATACCGGACAGCACTACGATCACGGCATGTCGGAGGTCTTCTTCGAGGAACTCCGCATCCCGAGGCCCGATTACAACCTCGGCATCGGCTCCGGGACCCACGGACGGCAGACCGGGGCGATGCTCGGGGCTATCGAGGGTGTTCTTGAGATTGAGAAGCCAGATATGGTTCTCGTTTACGGCGACACGAACTCGACCCTCGCGGGAGCGCTCGCGGCGGCAAAGCTCCATATCCCGGCGGCGCACGTCGAGGCGGGACTCCGGAGTTTCGACCGCAGTATGCCCGAGGAGGTGAACCGGGTACTCACCGACCACGCATCGGACCTCCTCTTCTGCCCGACGGCAACGGCGGTCGCGAACCTCGCGACCGAAGGGATCACGAAGGGTGTTCACCTCGTCGGGGACGTGATGGTGGACGCGATGAACTACAATCGCACGATCGCGGAAGAGCGATCCCGGATTCTTGAGGACGTTGGGGTCGAACCAGGAGACTACCTCGTTGCCACCGTCCACCGGCCGTCGAACACCGATAGCCCGGAGAACATGGCCGCCATCCTCGGTGCTCTCGGGGAGGCCGATAGATCGGTCGTCTTCCCGGTCCATCCCCGGACACGGAAATTCCTCCGCGAGTATGGTCTCCTCGCGGAGATGCCGGAGAACATCCGGGTCATCGAACCGCTCGGCTACCTCGACATGCTCCGCCTGATGGCGCAAGCGGAAAAGATCCTCACCGACTCAGGCGGGGTCCAGAAGGAGGCCTACATGCTCGGCGTCCCCTGCATCACCCTCCGGGAGAACACCGAGTGGGTCGAAACGGTTGAGGCCGGGTGGAACGTACTTGTGGGGGCGGAGCGGGAGAGGATTATCTCGATGATTCGTGAGTTTGCTCCGGCGGGAGACCAGTTCCCGCTCTTTGGTAATGGGCAGGCTGCAGCCGTGATTGCAAAGATTATTCCTTCTGGAGTTACCATCAACTGCCCCGGTGTATAGGGGGCGCGCAACCGGCATCACAGGCGCACCCCTCTTTAGCCAAAGGGAGGTGCGGGCATCTGGCAGGCGGTGGTAAACCAATCTTCTCGGTGGTCATCCCCCTCTACAACAAGGCCCCATTTATCGAGCGAGCGGTTCGGTCGGTGCTTGCTCAGACCGAACAGGAGTTTGAGGCCATCGTCATCGACGACGGGTCGACCGATATGAGGGTGCGACGATCGCCGAGCGCTTTGCAGACACCCGGATACGCTTGATCGTGCAGGAGAACCAGGGCGTCTCGGCTGCACGGAACCGGGGGATCCGGGAGGCAAACGTGGATCTCGTAGCATTCCTGGATGCAGACGACGAATGGCACCCAACTTTTCTGGAGGCGGTCCTCGACCTCTGCAGGCGTTACCCCCGGGCTGGGGCTTACGCGACGGCCTACGCAGTCTACAACCCGGACGGCGGTGTGCGAACCGCCTCTATTGCCGCCGTGCCTCCGGCTCCCTCCGGCTCCCTGGAGCGGGTTGCTCCCGAACTACTTTCGGTCGGCAACCCTCGGCGAACCGCCGGTCAGTGCCTCCTCAGTGGCGATACCAAGATTGGTCCTGGAGGAAATGGGAGGATTTGCCGAAGGATTCTGGTGGGGCGAGGATGTGGACTTCTGGGGCCGGATTGTGTTCAGCTATCCAATCGCGTTCACCCAGCGGTTCGGTGCGATCTACCATACCGAAATTGCCCACAAGGCATGCACAAGGCTCCAGCCCGTCCCGAGAACCCCTTCGTCGCCTCAGCACGGCGTGCGGTCGAACGCGGGCTGATTCCTCGGGAGATGCTCGATGACGTGCTGGAGTACGTTGCGCAAAACAACTCCGGCCGCAGCGCGGAACATTCAGGCCGGGCGTCCCGACCTCGTGCGGGCCAACCTGGCCTGGTGCCCGACAAGACTGCACCGCCGACGAAAGATCGCATACTTACTCATGACACTTATACCAGCCCCGTGGTACCAGCGCTATCGCCGCATGAAGGCAATCTTCGCCCAATACTGAAAACACTTATCTGCTCCGGCCGCCTTACCCACGGCGATGGCCCACGAGAACGGCGATCACCTGGTTGTCTTCACTACATCCTACCCCTTCAGCAAGGTTGTGGAGTCGTTCCTCGACCGGGAACTCCCGCACCTCTCCCCGGTGTTTGATACTATCACACTTGTCCCGCGCCTCTATCCCCCGCCCGGCGAGAGACTCGACAGGCCGCTCCCGGAGAACATTTCGGCCGAGACTTCCATCATGTACGATGCGCAGAAAGAGAGCACGGCAGCCTACTACCTGCACCTCACCCTTTCATCGCTTGCATCAGCAGAGTTCTACGCCGAGTTTCGGCAAAACTACCGGTCCATGCTCCACCCGGCCGGGATGCGCAAAGCCCTCGGCTACCTCGGCATCGCGCTCGAAGTCCGGGACTGGGTTGCACGGAGGGTCGAGAGGGGGATGCTCGATCCCGCTCGCACGCTCCTTTATACCTACTGGTTCGACGGCACCGCGCTCGGTACAGCATTGGTTAAGAGGGATTTCCCGGAGATCCGGTGCATTTCGCGGGCGCACGGGTACGACCTCTACGCCGAACGCTACACCCCGCCCTACATGCCGTTTGAGGAGACCCGAGCCTGCTCCCTTGACCGGATCTACCCCGTCTCGGAGCATGGGAAGAGGTATCTGTCAGCCCGGTACCCCTCGTGCGCATCCCGCTTCCAGGTAGCCCGGATTGGTACGGAAGATCCCGGGTTCCTTACGCCCTCCTCCCTCAATGGGGTCTTTCGGGTCGTCTCCTGCTCCCACATCATCCCGATAAAACGCATCGACCTCTTGGTCCGGGGCCTTGCAGAAGCAGGACGTATGCAGCCCGACCGGGAGTTTGAGTGGGTGCACATCGGGGGAGGGGCGTTGCAGGCCGAGATGGAAGCCTATGCAGATGCAACGCTGCCAGGGAACGTCAGCCACCGGTTCACCGGGTATCTCACGAACGCCGCCGTCCTGGAGCATTACCGGCAGAGCCCCGTCGATATCTTCATAAATGTCAGTGAGTCTGAGGGCGTTCCGGTCTCGATCATGGAGGCGGAGAGCTGCGGTATCCCGGTGGTCGCGACGGCGGTGGGCGGGACTCCGGAGATCGTCTCCGACGCTACGGGTATCCTGCTTCCGGAGAATCCGGCACCATGGGATATAGCGAAAGCCGTCGGCAGGCTTGCTGCCGACCCTGACGGCGCCCGGGCAATGCGGTCGGCGTGCAGGGAGAACTGGGAGCGTAACTACAACGCGAACAGAAACTACAGCACCTTTGCCGGCGACCTGCTGACCCTCCTGCGATGATTCGTCACACCCGCTGACCGTCCGAGAAGAGCGTCAAAAACTTCGCCGCGCTCTTCTGCCACGTAAACCGTTCTTCAACAGTCCTCTTCGCATTTTCTCCGAGGCGCCGGGCTAAATCCGGGTTCTCGATCAGGTAATCGATCATCCCAGCGATCTCAGCCGGTTCCGGTGGCACGAGGATACCGTTCTCCCCATCTCTGATCGCTTCCGGTATCCCGGCCACAGGGGTTGCAACGATAGGTTTGGCCATGGCCATCGCCTCAAGGAGCGCTATCGGCAATCCGTCCCCGAGGGTGATGTGCGTGTAGATATCACAGAGAGAAAGCGGCACAGCTGTGTTCTCGATATCTCCCGTGAAGATAACGTGCCCGGACGCCCCTTCGGCCCGTGCGAACTCCTCTACTTCCGGGGAGAAGACGCCCCTTCGCGTCGCGATAAGGATAACTTCAGGATACTTATCTCTGAGGAGGTTTACGGCTCGGATGAGGCGTTTCAGGCCTTCAGCCTTGTACTTCAGCGCAGTCATGCCTAGAGCAAGGAGGACCGGACGGCGGTCCCCGATACCGAACTGCTCGCGGAACGCAGCAACCTCTTCTGGGGTCGCCGTGGCAACCTCGGGGGCCCCCGCGTAGGTTATCTCGGTCTTCGGGAACTTCAGGTTCCAGACCTCGAGGGTCCGCTCCCGGAGCCGATCCGAGACGAACGTCACATGGTCGCACCGGTTGAGGAGAGCCCGGTAGAATAGCCGGAACCGGTCCGTTAGCGCCTCCTCAGGTTCGGTATGGAAGGTCTGGATGACGGTGCAGCCGCGGATGAGTTTGTAGGCGATTGCAGGGAAGAGGCAATGCCAGCCGCCGTGAACGCTTATGACATCCGGCCTGTAGTCCTGCAGGGCGGGGAGCGACCGTACCGCAAAGAGCCGCTGGTTGGTCGGTATGCAGACCTCAGCGGGGTCGCTCCCCTCCCTGAATATGACTCGCACATCTGCACCGCTCGCAGTCAGTTCCTGTACCAAGTTCTGCAGATAGACCCTGATGCCGCCGCCCTGGCTCTCTTTCCAGTAGTTGGTGATGAGCGCAACCTTCATGCGACCGGGGTTGATAAGCAGTGCATCGCTATATCAAACTTTGCGTGCCCAGGAGAGTGGACGGGCAGAACGCCACTCATGCTATCGCGGCGGGCCGCCGGTTACCCACCTATCTTTTTTCGGGCGACTCGCCACGCCTCTCCCGTCCGGCGTCACCGGAATTAATTCTAGATTAATTATAAATATTCATCAAATATAAAATGGCCGTTCAGCCTCTCGTTCGTGTCCGGGCAGGGGGCTTGAGATCTGGTTATGCACATCTGCATGCTCACCACGACCCACCAACCCTACGACGGGCGGATATTCGAGAAAGAGGCGAAGAGCCTGGCAAAGGAGCACGACGTCACGATCATCGCTCCTTCGGCGAGCGGGGGTGTTCGGAAGGATGGGGGTGTGAAGATCGTTGCCGTCCGGAAACCCGCTTCAAACCTCCTTCACCCCCTGACACTCTGGAGGGTGCTTCGGGCAGGTCTGGGAGAGGAGTGCGACGTCATTCACTGCCACGAACCGGACGCTCTCCTTGTGGCGCTCCTGCTGAAGGCGGTGAAAGGCCGAAAGGTCGTTTACGACGTCCACGAGCACTGGCCGAGCGAGATCCCATTCGATCTCGGCATCCCGAACTCATCAGGCATCGCAAAGGTCCTCGAATCCCTGCTGTCCAGAGGAGAGGTTCTGCTGGCGCGATTTGCCGATGAGAAGATTGCCGTCAGCGAGAGCGTCGCGGAGCGGTTCTGTCGAAACGGGACAAAGCCTGTGATCATATCCAACTGTTCGATCGCAAGCCAGGTGCCGCCAGCGCCGCGGACGAAGAGCAACTGCAACGTGGTCTACATGGCCGGGAATATGCAACTGTTCCATGGCATTCGTGAATGCATCCAGGCAATGTCGCAGGTTGCGGCAACGGTTCCCGAGGTCTCCCTGACGTTCGTCGGGAACGTCCGCGAGGATATCGGTGCGATTGCGGCGAAGACCAACCCGAGACCGGAGATCACGATGACGGGCTACCTTCCCTACCGGGAGATGTACGAGATCCTGTGCGAGGGGAGCATCGGCCTCCTCGCCTTCCAGCCTCATTACTACAACGCCTACATTGGCCTCCCGAACAAGCTCTTCGACTATATGCTCTGCGGCCTCCCTGTCGTTGCAAGCGATTTCCCGGAGATCCGGAACATTGTCGGCGAGACGGGGTGTGGAATGCTGGTCGACCCGACCGACCCGGATGCGATCGCGGAGGCGATCGTCTACCTGCTCGAGCACCCTGACGAGGCGCAGCGGATGGGGGAGAACGGGCGGAAGGCGGTTCTTGAGCGGTATAACTGGGGAGAGATGGAGAAGAGGCTACTCGAGGTATACCGACAGATTTAGGGGGCAGAAAGGAACGATCGTTTCTGGAGTCGTAGAACAGGATATTTCCGGGTCTGTTCAGTGTTCCAGTCTCTCGCATATGAGATATCCAACTTCCGCTATAGATTTCCAGTTTATCCCACGAACGGTATTATACCCCGTAGGACACGCCTGCTGCAGGGAGTTGCATGTGCCCCCGTTTAGCACGTCTGAGGGACTCAAATGAAGCAGCAAAAGAAGATATTCCTGGTATCTCCATCCCCCTCCACGTTCATAGAGCGCGACCTCGAGGCGCTCAGGCAGGCTTATCAGGTCCGGGAAGCCGTCATCAGCAACAATCCGGGGGAGAACGGACTGAAGCGATCCCTTCTGATAGCATTTGAGATCCTCCGGGGGGTCCTCTGGGCCGATCTCACCTACTCCTGGTTCGCCCACAACCATTCGTATCTTGCGGTAACGCTGGCAAATCTCCTCGGGAAGAGAACCATCGTCGTCATCGGCGGTTACGAGGTCGCAAGAGAGCCGGAGATCGGATACGGTGCCCAGCTCGACCCGAAACTTGCAAAACGGGTGAACTACATCATCCAGAACGCCGATCACATCCTTGCGGTCTCGGAGTTCAACCGGCAGGAGATCCTGGAGGTGAGCGAGCGTCGCCACGTTGCGGTCGTCTACAACGGGATCGACTGCGCGCAGTTCTCCCCGGGAGAGGAGAAAGACAAACTCGTCATCACGGTATGCCAGATCAGCCGGAGCAACATCACGCTCAAGGGTCTCGATACATTCCCCTTCAGGCTGCAAGGCTCCTCCCAAACATCCAGTTCGCCATCGCTCCGTCTCAGAACGAACTTCTGCAGTGGTATCGCCGGGCAAAAGTCTACTGCCAGCTCTCTTACCGGGAGTCGTTCGGTGTCGCGCTTGCGGAGGCGATGGCCTGCGAGTGCGTCCCCGTAGTGACAGAAAGGGGTGCCCTTCCGGAGGTAGTAGGCGATGCAGGGGTCTTGGTGCCGTACGGGGATGCAGAAGCGACTGCGGCAGCAATATCGGAGGCGTTGCAGTCCGATAAGGGAAAGGCAGCAAGAACCAGAGTAGAGAAGGAGTTTTCTCTGCAAAAGAGAATGCAAAAGATCCGGAGCGTCATCGAGGAAAAACCCATATGATCCTGATTTAAGGCCATCGGCGTACCTGGACAACAATCGCCGTAGCCAGAGCCTCGCCGGCCCCCATCCATCCTGGCCGGCGAGGGTGCTCGTAACACATACCACCATATCCTGTCCGATAAAACCCTTTATTTTACCAGAGTCTCCCGAAATCTATGTTTTGATAAAGTATAAGTTAATGCCTATCAAATTGATTTATTTGAGCCGATCAACTGTGGCATCATTAGGGCGCAAGCAAACCCGCAAGGACTGTACATCTCAAAAGAGGCATAAAAAACATGATTGGAGTGCAACATGACGATGAATATGCAGTTGAAGAAGTGTTTCAGTTACTGAAGGTTCCTTGGGAATGGTATGTCCCGACGTCCGAATACGATGTCATCATAACGAAAAACGGCCATATATCAGAAGCCCGTAACGTAATCGACCTCTCCGACAATGACCTGATCAAAACAATCGCTGATGTGCTCAACGAGGGACTTCCCCGTAATCGTAAACCGATCTGTGAGGAATACTTGGAGACATTGCGGCAAAAAATAAAACAGTTTTCTCCGCTGATCGAGATCCCGCCGATACCCTGGGGATATAACTACTCGCTTGCGCTCACGCACGATGTGGATATCACCTCCGTCAGAGAGCGCTCCTTTATTTCGGTCTTCTACGCAGCCTACAACTGTTTTCGTCAACGAAGGATTATCGATGGAGCCAGAATCATACTCGCGAAATTCGGTCTTGCGAAGGATCCCTGGGATCTCTTCGAGGCCTGGAGAGCGCTCGAGGAGAAGCACCAAGTGAAATCCACGTTCTACTTCCTGCCCCGCAATGGCCATGCGGGTATCGGCTCCCCGAAGATCCGTGCCGGATACTACTCAATCGATGGTACCCTCATTAAAGAACTGACCTCCGGTGGATGGGAAGTGGGAATTCACGGCATAGACAACTGGATTGATGAAGTCAGCGCCAAGAATGAGCGCATGTCTCTCCCGAAGGACACAGGAGTAAAAGTAGGCACACGAGTTCACTGGCTGCATTTTGATGAGGGCACATGGCAGATCCTTGATAATGCCGGCTATGATTACGACTCAACGTTCGGGTACAACGAGGATGTTGGGTTCCGGGCCGGGACGCTACAGGTCTACCGGCCACGCGGAGTGCAGAGACTGCTGGAACTCCCTCTTCACATCCAGGATGTCAGCCTGTTCGGGAGGCACTGCTGGCTCACGACAGAAGAGGGATGCAAGCGGGTTGACTGCCTGAGCCTTGACGAGAATGATGCGTACCGGACCTGCAACGAGATCCTCGATCAAGCATTGCGGTACGGGGGTGTTGTCACGATACTCTGGCACAGCGATTGCCTGGCCGCACCCCGCGACTGGGGCGATGTATATGCGAGTATCATCAACAGGGCAACGGCAGATGGAGCTTGGGTTACGCGCGCAATCGATATTGTCGACTGGTTCAGGATGCGACGCAATGCCAGATTGGATTGTTCGAAGACCAAAGACGGCCTCAAGATCACGGTTGCAGGTCTCGAGCGAGCTCGATCATTGCCCCCATTGCGCGTTCGGGTTCACGTCGATCCGGAGAGAATCCGGCATATCGATGCAGAGTATGTCTGCGGCGAGGGATATGTGGACATCAGGTTCGATAGAGTACAGGTGAACGTGGTTTTGGCATGAGGGTTCTGATCACTGACGGAAACTTTAAGCACACGCTGGCGTCTGTTCGATCTCTGGGAAAGAGGGGAATTGATGTTACAGTGCTCTCGGATATGCGCCTGAGTGTCTCATTCCACTCAAAATACTGCTCAAAAAGCATTCTTGCCCCCAACCCCGAACATGACGCCACCTTTGCCGAGTTTGTGTACGACCTGGCAAAGCGGGAGCAGTTCGACGTAGTCCTGCCGATCAGTTACGCGGCAGTCGACCAGATATCCCGGCTTAGGGAAAGATTGGAGCCCTATGTCCGGGTTCCCCTGCCTGACCGGGCTTCGATCGAACTCGCAGGGAATAAAGATAAAACCATGCGACTTGCAGAGAGCATCGGCGTCGCCATCCCAAAGACCTTCTATCCGCAATCGCTTGAAGATGTGGAGCAGGTCGCGGACTCCCTCTCCTATCCAGTTGTGGTGAAGGGAACGCGGGAGAACGGGAATGTGGGATATGCGAATTCGGCAGAGGGCCTCATATCCCAGTACGAAAAAATATCGGTGTACTCTCCAATCGTTCAGGAATATATCCCTGGCGAGGGGTATGGATTTTTTGCACTCTACAATCACGGGGAGGCAAGAGCGATCTTCATGCACCGGCGGCTACGGGAATATCCGATCACCGGTGGTCCGAGCGCCCTTGCCGAGAGTATCTACGACCCCATGTTGATGGAGCAGGGCCTGAAACTGCTTGACAGTTTGAGATGGCACGGCGTAGCCATGGTTGAGTTCAAGAAGGACGAGCGGACAGGGAAGTACTTCCTGATGGAGATTAACCCTAAATTCTGGGGGTCTCTTGAACTCGCCATCGCATCCGGTGTGGACTTCCCATACCTGACATGCAGGATGGCATGCGAAGGGGATATCGAACCGGTTTTCTCCTATAAGACCGGCGTGAAGTTCAGGTGGCTCTTTCCGCAGGATATATTCCATGCAATGACAAATCCGAGGGTCCTACCGCGTTTCTTCTCCGATTTCGCAGATGGGACTATCTGCTATGATATTGACGCACATGATATTGTGCCGAACTTCTTGCAGATTGGCATGACGGTTGGCGAATTTGCGCTCCGTGTTAAGCAGAGGAGATTCTGGAGGCCGCATGGAAGACCTCTACTTTGACAGCCACACCCACTCGAATTACTCGCACGATTCGTTGATGCGGCCGGAACGGATCCTGAAGCAGGCGAAAAAAATGGGTCTGACCGGTGTCGCAATAACCGATCATGATACTATCCGGGGCTCCCTTGAAGCTAAAAGACTGGAGAAGGAGATCGGAGTAACCGTCATCACCGGTGTGGAGGTCCTGACCGACTCCGGCGACATAATCGGTCTTTTCGTCAATGAGGAGATCCGCTCCAGGAGATGGGGTGAGGTTATTGACGAGATCAGGGAACAGGGAGGCGTTGCCATCCTCCCTCACCCATATCGGGAACATCAAAACGTTTCCGAACTGGCAAAAGCAGTTGATCTTGTTGAGATATGGAATGCACGAAGCACGGTGGAGCAAAACGAGAGGGCGGTGCAGTTGGCCCGGGAGCTTCAGAAACCCGGGTTATACGGCAGCGACGCGCATACCTATGCGGAGATCGGGAACGTGAATGTGCAGGTCAATTGCGGCACCTGGGAGGTCAAAGGGGTCGTACGTGCAGAGTACTCTTCACGATCGGCGGTTATCCGATCTCACGTAACCCACCACCTGAGACGGGGTGAGTTTCTGCAACTGTTACAATCAGGATGGCGGTACCTATGGAAGATCATAGGCTGATGATTCTTTCGGACCACTACCTCACGTTCGTCAAGGATCAAGTGGAATTGCTCGCAAAAGCATTCGTGCATACCGATGTGTACGTCAGGTACCACCCGGCAACGGAGATCTCCCGGGTATTTCCGGACCCACGTCTCAAAGCTTTCCGAAAAGATTCCCTTATCGATCGGACGAATCTGCCGGGAAATATATCTATTCACCCCATATCCCTCTTCTATCTGCCCTTCGATCATCAGTTCAAAAGGATTGGAGAACGATACTACAACAATGTTAACGACAAACTCCAGAGGTCCAGAACGTATCCCGATCTTATTCACGCACATTTTATCTGGCCCAACGGTTTCGTAGGTGCGAAGCTGAAGAAAGAATACGGGATCCCGTTTGTCGTCACTGCGCATGGGTACGATATCTACGATCTGCCGTTCCGAGATGCGGAGTGGAAGAGGCGAATTGAGGCCATTCTCAACGCCGCCGATGTAATTATAACCGTTAGTAACAGCAACCGCGAATGCATGAAGAGACTGGATGTGACCACTCCGGTAAATGTCGTGCCGAATGGATTCAGACACGACCTCTTCTACCCGGTGCGAACGGAGACCTGCAGAAAAGCTCTTAACCTCCCCATCAATCGGAAGATTCTTCTTAGCGTTGGAAATCTGGTGGAAGTCAAGGGTTACACGCACCTGATTGATGCGATCTCCGAAGTTGTTCGAGAGAGAACGGATGTCCTTTGTCTTATTGTCGGTAGAGGAGAGTTAAAGCACAGGTTAGAAAAAAAGGTGTCATCATTAGGACTTGAACAATACGTGCGATTTATCGGAGGCAAACCACATGGCGAGATTCCGTTGTGGATGAACGCCTCCGACCTCTTTGTCCTGCCAAGCCTGAGGGAAAGTTTCGGAATCGTGCAGGTAGAGGCAATGGCCTGCGGGAAACCGGTCGTTGCCACAAAAAATGGTGGAAGCGAAGAGATCGTAATACCTGGTAAGACAGGCCTGCTCTGTGATGCTGCAGATCCGCGGGGCCTCGCGGAGAGTATCGTCAGAGCACTCGACATGCCGTGGGATGCCGATGCAATTGCGGACGAAGTCAGGCCCTATTCATGGGAAAGCGTAGGAAGAGAGATCTCTTGGATATATAGCAGCCTTATATAAGGGGAGATCATCGCACCCACCTTTTTACCGATCGTTACTTCTCCATCGCCACATGTCCTCTCCCGTGAACTCACAGGGAGATTGCTGAGAAAGGTCCTCCCGACATTCTCCCGATCATGACGCTACATGCCGGGTGAATCAATCCCAAGAATGAGTGTTCATAGTATGCGTATCGAGGATTAATCTTCTTGAACGCCGCAATCCAGCTGAAGAACCGTTCGACGGCACTGCGCTTCTTGAGAGTTCCCGATAGAACCAGACTGACCTCCCCCGCATCGGATATTTCCTCGATCTCCTGTTGACCGGGATATTGCTCTTGATCCCTCGTGGGAGCTCAAATTTTTCAAGGGTTGGCTCGTAGAGCCGGAAATCACGGACATTTTCCTGTGCAACCATACAGGCAAGCGCGAGCCCGTTTCGATCGACCAGAGTGTTCAGTTTATTTCCCTCTGCCTGCTTATAGCCTCATACCCGGTCGATCCCCTTTTCTGCCGGGACGTCCTTCGTATTCGTCACACAATGCAAGAGATCGACACGCAAACTTCAGATCAGGCTCCTATCTGGGAAATCTCTGATTTTTCCGTGTCTTTCGGGTCTCATATCCGGATCGGAGCATGCCGTTGAACTGTCTGCAGGGGTCGCATCCGGGTCGGCCGATGCGCGGCTTTGTTGGTGGCTGTAGTGGATATCTCCGAGATATCATCACCGATTGCCCGGAAGGCATTGTACCTATTATTATATGGGGGATCTTATATGTTTAGGACGACCTCTATTTTAGAAGGGCCGTCTCGACATCTCTTTATTTACCCAGTCAGTGGATTGGCATCAAGCGTCCTGTTGGTAGTACTCGCATGCACTGCGCCGGATGAGAGGGCTCTTTATGCCTGGGAGATGATATCTTTCAACAGGGACAGATGCAGGAAGAGGGGCACGAAAATCCTTGTATCGTGTAGATGGATCCATTCCCGCCTGGTATGGATTCATCCCTGGGCCACTTATTCGGGGTAACGGGGCCCAATCCCCTGTTGAGTAACCTCGACGGTGCGAGCTGTCCGAGAACGTATCTGATAGGTTGAGATATGCACATAGCTACCCTGTGACATCCATAACCGGAGATAAGAATATGATTGCCGTTGTTCTGGGGACCCGGCCGGAGATTATCAAGATGAGCCCGATAATCCGGCTGTTAAGGGAGAGGCGGGCAGACTACTTCATCGTTCATTCCGGACAGCACTATTCCTATGATATGGACAAAATATTTTTCGAAGAGTTGAGGTTGCCCGTGCCGGAGTTTCATCTGGACGTGGGTTCGGGGAGCCATGGTGAGCAGACCGCAAAAATCCTCACCGGAACGGAGAGTGTTTTCTTGCAAGAGAAACCGGACACGGTGCTGGTCCAGGGAGATACGAATACAGTCCTTGCAGGAGCTCTGGCGGCGGTGAAACTGCATATCGATGTCGGGCATGTGGAGGCCGGACTCAGGAGCCATGACCGGAGGATGCCTGAAGAAATTAACAGGATCCTCACCGATCATATGTCCGAATACCTGTTCGCGCCGACCCGGGAGTCGAGGGATAACGCCGTCCAGGAAGGGATCCCCGCCGACAAGGTATACGTCACCGGGAACACCATCGTCGACTCCGTGCAACAAAATCTTCAGATTGCAGAAGATAACCGGGGCATACTTGACAGGTATTGCCTCGAGCGGGGGAAGTATTTTCTGGTAACCGCCCATCGGCAGGAGAATGTTGACGACAGATTCCGGCTGCGCAACCTTCTCAAAGCGCTGGAGGCGCTTCACGAGGAATACTTGATGCCGATCGTTTTCCCCGTACACCCGAGAACAAAGAGGAGAATGCAGGAGTACCAACTCGAAGTACCGCACAACGTTACCATCATCCCCCCCACCGGCTTTCTGGAGTTTTTAGTCCTAGAAGCGAATGCACGTCTGGTCCTGACCGATTCCGGAGGCGTGCAGGAAGAGACCTGCATCTTAAAGGTACCCTGTGTCACCCTGCGTGAGAATACCGAGAGACCGGAGACGATCGAGGTTGGATCAAATATCCTTACAGGTATAACTCCTAAGGAGATCCTGCAGGCAGTCGAGATCATGCTTGAGGGAGAGGCAAACTGGACGAATCCCTTCGGAGACGGGCGTGCTGCGCAGCATATTCTCGATTTCATCCGTAATGGATGAAGTCGAGGCATTTATTCCGTGAGGGAGATTGTTGCCCGGAGATTCAGGAACTTCAGAGCAGCATGGAGCAACTCTTGATGGTGTTCATCGGATACCACGATATTGCCGAACCCAAGTCGTGCCTCCCTGAGAAGGCGATCGTAGAGAAGGTCCAGAGCACCTCTGCGCATTGCAGCGTGAAACAATCTCGCGTCCTTTCCTGTATACCAGGTCTTGCATTTATCGAGCACCTCCGGGGGCAAGTATATCTTCCGCTTTGAAGGGAAGTGCGAATAGAACGCAAGCACCGATGAGAGATAGGGGTCTGTCTCCAGCTCGTCGTCCCCATAGTAGCACTGAAGGACAGAACGGACCAGTCCGTCATAGGGCCGCGAATAGGGCCGAGTGCTATAGAGCACGAACGGACGGTGGAATAATCTTATTGAAAGGAAAGCCAGGGCTCTTGAGATCGAGTACCCGGTGATGTCGTAATGTTCTGCGATTTCAAGGACGGATCTCAGACAACCATTGCTTGCCTCAAATTTTCCGGCATCGGAATGGATGTAGTTGCCCTTATATACCCGATAGAGATACCATGGCTCAACCTTGTGCAAATCCAAGACACCCATCCCCTGTTGACCGTTGAGGAGCCAGTAGGGCATGTTCCACTGAATGTATCTCTCAACCACGTTTGAGAAGAAAACATCAGATCTGACGAAGAAGACGTCTGACACACAGTTGGAGCCACGCAACGCAAGAAGCGTAGCTACGGTCTCCTGCTCTACGGTTGAGATCGTCTTCAGGGTGTTGCGGTTCTCGCCTTCACCGTCCATCACGGCGATATCCGCGAAGACACCGTCGCAGGTATGACGTTCCATATACTGCACGAGGCGTTCCAGAGAGTCTTTCGATTTGAATGCATCGTCAGAGTGGAGCAGGGTGACAAAATCACCTTTAACCGACTGACTGCCGGTATAGAGAGCATTGAGTTGGCCGGAATTCTGCTTCTGCTTGTGATAGCGGATTCGGGGATCGTTTAGATACGGGATGATCTTCTCACCGGTGTCATCAGATGAACCATCGTTAATGATGAGCAACTCCCAGTCTCTGTGGGTCTGAGCGAAAACAGAATCAATGGCGCTTGTAATATACTCAGCATCGTTGTACGTGGGCATCAGGATGGAAACAAGGGGATTTGACATCCTCCTCACTCCTGCCGGATGGAACGGGCGGCCTCATAAACGTTCCTGACCGTCACCGCGTGCGGGACATAGGAGTGATGCTCAACGACGTATTGCCGCGCCCTTCGGCCCATCAACCCGGTATCAACATCGCCTTTGAGGATGCTGTTTATCCTGCCGGCGATCTCTTCCGGGCTCTGCTCGGATACGAGGAACCCGGTCACGCCATCCTGGAGGACCTCCTGCATGCCGCCGATGCGCGAACATATGACGATCTTTTCACAGGCCATTCCCTCCAGCATGGAGAGCGAAGTGGCTTCCTGGACACCGTGCGACGTGATCGAAGGGATCAGGACGACGCTCGCAATGCTGTAATACCTGCCGATGGAATCGTGAGGCACAGCGCCAAGGAACTCCACCCTTGCATCTCCCTGCGCCAGTGCGGCCAGTTCAGGATACTGGGGTCCGTCCCCGAGGATCAGCAGTCTCACGTCTTTGTCCGGGATGTGCTTCATTGCCTGGATGGCAAACCGCACACCGTTCTTTGGGACGAGGCGCCGGGGTACGATGATGATAAACTGGTCCTCCCGGTAACCGGCCTCCTTGCGTATTCGAATCAGCTCGCCCGCCGGAACAGGACAGAATCGATCGGTGTCCGTGGCGTTCGGGATGACCGATGTGCGTACAGAGGGGTACCCGAAGGAGGCGCCGCTCACATAGTCCCTGAGCCTGGTATCCACGCAGATTATTCGATCGCTCCAGTGAACACCGTCCTCTTCAACAGCGGCGCAAAAGTCGAAGAACATCCTCCTTGCCTTTTCCGTCCGGATTTTGGAGTAATCAACGGCTTCGCGTGCAAAATAACCGTGAAGCGTTAGTATTTTTGGCAATGCCGCGTGGGGAAACGCCTGGTGAAACGCGTATGCTGAGACGACGTCGTGACAATGAACCGCTGAATAGGCATTGAGATCGACGGAGGACAGGGCTGCTTGCAGTTGGTTTACAATGGAAGTGACCTGGAGTTTGTCCGGAGGGATAAATTGAGCTGGATCGCCTGATAACAGTCCCCATTTGATGTATTCGAGGTATCGTGCAACTCGACTATCCGGAAATCGGGGATAAACCGTATCCACCTCGATACCCAGGGAGGTGAGCCCCTTCTCAAGCAGTAGCAGATGGATATGTTTCCCTCCGATTTTAATTGCATGAGGGTTGTCGCCGGCCACCATGAGTATCTTCATCGTAAAACTCCAGTACAGACTTATGGGAGATCCTACATAACACTATTCCTGTCGTTCAGGGAGTTTAACCCGTGAAAAACAGATATATGGTTGAGTTTAGCCTCCGACATTATTTCTCGACTTACTGAGAGACGTCTGCGGTCGTTCATCTGGGAATTCCAGATCTCCAGGCATCCGACAATCCAGGATAAAATGCCGGCACAGAACATTGCAAGGATGGTTGGACCTCTTGAAGGTCGCCACCGCTTATCACATCAAACTCCACAGCGTGAAGATGAGTACCCTTTTCCGACGGGTTTTGGGTGCGCAGTTCCTCGAGGGTTACCACAATGCATATCGCGATCTCCGGGAAATAACCATACTCCATAAGATCTAACGGGAACCGATACCATGAAGAGATGCAGCAGAATACCGAGCAGTCCCCTCACCACCCTCATTCTCGACTTCGACGGCGTCGTCGTCGAATCCCTCCCCTTAAAGACCGCCGCGTTCCGTAAGATCTTCTCCTTCACGTCCCCCGAACACCTCGACGAGATCATCGCCTTCCACCTCGAGAACGGCGGGATGTCCCGGTACGACAAGTTCCGCCACATCTAC
>JASUSO010000007.1 GCA_030446015.1 Methanobacteriota archaeon | reverse complement strand
TCGGTTATCCAAGAGCAACTCCCCTCCGCACCTAGCGGTGCTCAAACTTCGGCCCTTCGGCCCGTCGTTCTTCGCGGCTTCGCGTTCTTCGCGTGAGACCTGATTGCTTTTCCTGCTACAATCTCACGCGATGAACGACTTCCACGCCGGGGAAGGAGTTGGAGCACTCAAAGAGTGCGACCCGCTGTCCTCTCTCTATGCCCGGCTCACCCGGGCAAGCCTGCGAGCCAGATCAACGAGTTCCTCCCGGTCCTGGAGCGCGGCGAGCCACGATGGGGGGATCGCCTCGCACCCGTACCGCGCCCCGGCGAGCCCGCCGACGATCGCCCCGACGGTGTCGGCGTCGCCCCCGAGGTTGACCGCCGTGACCACCGCTTCGCGGAACGAGGAGGCATCCATGAAGACTCTGACGGCGCAGTGGGTGCAGAGGACGGCATCGAGCGACGGCTCCGGCGGATGCGCCCGGTAGTCCTCGAGGAGTCCGCGGAGTTCGGGGTCCTCGCAGGCGGCAAGCGCCCGACCGAAGGCCACGGAAGCCTCCTCCCCCCGGCAGAGCCCGCTGACCATCCGGTTGACGAACGCCGAGGCCTCGCCGGCGGCGGGATCGAAGTGCGTCACCCGGGATGCGGCGAGGCTCACCTCCCGCACTTCACCGGGCGGGTAGAAGATCCCGACCGGGATGCCGCGCATGACACTCCCGTTGCTCCGGCTCCCGCCCCGCTCCTCATGCACCGTTCTCGCGGCGACGGTGGGCGCGACGCCCGCCTCGACAAGGTCGAGGACGGCCCGGGAGGTCGGCCCGAAGAACTCCGGGTGGGCGTGATAGACCAAAACCAGGCGGCGAGCGAAGTCCTCCGGGTCGAACCCACCGCACTCGAGAAGGGTCTGCGCAAGGGCTGACGCCTGGAGGGTGTCGTCGGTGTACTGGCCCGGGATGGTGTTATGAATTCCGCCCCCCACCATCTCCGTTACGACCAACGGGGCCGGCGGAAGGCCTTCCAGGGGCGCGCCCAGAGCGTCGCCTATTGCAAGCCCGATGAGCGCTCCGACCGCCCGCATCTTGTGCATATAAAAAGATCACCAACAAAATATATCTACCCGCGGACAGTAGTATTCTTCGAGGAAAGGTGATATCGTGCAAAAGGAAGAGCTGCTCCACTTACACATGCTGTTAGTCCACATCAGGAAATACTACGAAAGCACGACGGGGGAGGATGTCCCGACCGACCAGTATAACGCTCTCCACATCTCACCCGTCCATATCCACAAGAATAAAGTCACTCACAAAAAGGCTATTTTAACGCTCGGGGGCGAGCTTGTCCATCACATCCGCGCCAACCACAACCCATACATCGATTATCACGCCGATTTTCAGTCAGAACGTATTGCAACCGAACATTAAACGATGAACGATACCGATACGCTCCGGGAGATCATCTCCCGCATCCTTTCTACCGGACCGGGCCCTGCCGACGTCCAGAAGATCAAGCTCGAGGTCTGCCGTGAGCACAGCGCAGACATGCCCAAGAACTCCGCGGTCCTCGCCGCCGCCACACCCGAGGAGCGCGAGCGGCTCAGGCCGATCCTCCAGGTGAAACCCACCCGGACCCTCTCTGGAGTCGCGCCCGTTGCGGTGATGACCTCGCCCCACCCCTGCCCCCACGGCACGTGCCTCCCTTGCCCCGGCGGGCCGGAGCACCCCTTTGCATCCCCACAGAGTTACACCGGAGAGGAGCCTGCGGCGCTCCGGGCAAGAGAGCACGCCTTCGACCCCTACGCCCAGGTGCAGGCCCGCCTCGGGCAGTTCGAGGCGCTCGGCCACCACGTCGACAAGGCGGAGCTGATCGTGATGGGCGGGACGATGACCGCCCGCCTGCTCGAGTACCAGGAATGGTTCGTCGGGGCCGCCGTCCAGGCGATGAACGACTACCCCCGGGCGGGAACTCCCCAGGAGCGACCCGACCTCGATGCGATCTTTGCCGCGAACGAGTCGGCGAGGGTCCGGTGCGTCGCCGCCACTTTCGAGACGCGGCCGGACTGGTGCCGCAAGGAGCACATCGATCGGATGCTCTCGATGGGGGTGACCAAGGTGGAACTCGGGATCCAGCACCTGGACGACCGGATCCTCGATTACAACCGCCGCGGCCACGCGGTCGCGGACTCGGTCGCGGCGAACTGCCTCCTGCGGGACGCCGGGCTGAAGGTCGGGTTTCACGTGATGCCGAACCTCCCGAGCGCAAGTATGGAGGACGACCGGCGGATGTTTCGGGAACTCTTCGCCGACGAGCGGTTCCGGCCGGACTTCTTAAAGATCTACCCGACCCTGGTGACCCCGGGCTCGGAGATCGAGGCGCTCTGGGAGCGAGGGGAGTACCGGCCCTACACCGAGGAGGAACTTATCGACCTCGTCGCCTACGCAAAGTCCCTCCTCCCGGAGTACGTCCGTCTCCAGAGGATCCAGCGCGACATCCCGGCAAAACTGATCGTCGCGGGCTCGCGGCACAGCAACTTCCGCCAGCTCGCGGAGGCGCGGCTCCATTCGCAGGGGCTCCGCTGCCGCTGTATCCGTTGCCGCGAGGTGGGCAGAACGCCCGAACCGGAGGAGGTGGCGATCTCGACCCTGGTCTACCGGGCGTGCGGCGGAGAGGAACGGTTCATCCAGGCGGGTTCAAAGGACGCCCTCGTCGGGTTCGCCCGGCTCCGGTTCCCGCACAACCCCTTCCGCGACGAACTCGCGGAAGCCGCGCTCCTGCGCGAGCTCCACGTCTACGGGAGCGTGGTGCCGATCAGCGCCCCGGCATCCGCCGACGAGTGGCAGCACCGCAGTTTCGGGAGCGCCCTCCTCTCCGCGGCCGAGGAAGAGGCACGCGATCACGGCTACCGGCGCCTCGCGGTGATGAGCGGTGTCGGTGTGCGGCCCTACTACAGGAAGCAGGGATATGAACGAGTGGGGCCATATATGATCAAGACGTTCTCATGAAGCCCGCGACGCTCGAGTTTGTGAAGCAGAAGTTCGCCGAGTACTATCGGCGGCAGAACCTTACCGTTCCCTCCTCCCTCGAGCAGCGCGAATGGGGATTCATCTTCTTCGACGCCGCGGCCGAAGTCCGGATGCGGCGGCATATGGCGTTTGCCGACCGCGAAGAACTCAGTGCCTACGTGAAAAACCTGGTTCCCGCTCACGTCTACTACTCGACGGCCTACTACCAGACGCCGTCGGCGCCGACGATGAGCGAGAAGCACTGGGCGGGCGCCGACCTCATCTTCGATCTCGATGCCGACCAGATCGTCCGCGGCCCCTACGCGATGATGCTTGCGCGGGTCAAGGAGGAGACCGAGAAACTGCTCGCGATGCTGACCGACGAGCTCGGCTTTGCCAGGAACCAGATCCGGATCGCCTTCTCCGGGGGACGCGGCTACCACGTCCACGTCACCGAGATCGCCGTCCGGGGGTGGGGCAGCCAGGAGCGGCGCGAGGTCGTCGATTACGTCTGCGGCATCGGGCTCGACCCGGCCGCGATGCTCACGCCGGGGAGTGCGCCAACCGGGTGGCGGCGGCGCTACATTGAGACGCTCCGCGCCCATCTCCTGGAGATTGCCGCCCGCGATCCTGCGGAAGCGACGGCGTATCTTGCGGGGCTCGACGGTATCGGGAAACGGACCGCCGCGGAGTTCCTCGCGAAAGCCGGCAGCCTCGCCGCCGGATCTCCAGGAGATCTCCTCAAAGATCGGGTCGTCCGGGCGATCACGGCCGCACCCGACTTCGAGGAGCGGCTCCGGGATGCCGGGGCGCGTGCGGACGAACCGGTCACGACCGACATCAAGCGGCTGATCCGGACGCCGGGGTCGCTCCATGGCGGGAGCGGCATGCGGGTCGTGCCGCTCGATATCCGGGATTTTGCGGAGTTCGACCCGCTCGTGGACGCGGTGGTCTTTGGTGACCGCGACGTACGGGTCGACCTGAGGACGAACGTCAACACCTCCCTGCTCGGGAACACCTACTCGCTCAGCGCAGGGGTCCGGAATGTCCCCGAAGCGCTCGCGATCTTCCTCTGCTGCCGGGGCCTGGCCGAGATAGCCGGGGGTGCATGATGCCCGACGACCTCCTGGAGAAACTCCGGCAGATGCTGCTTGACATGCAGCACTCGGGAAGGCTCTCCTACATCGAGCCCGGCATCTACGACAACGCCCGGGCGTACATCGAGAAGCGCAAGGCGGACTACTACGCCCTCAAAAACCCCCTGGAGAGCCGGATGGGGAGTCTGCTCATCGAGGAGATCGGGAGCGTCACCGAGACCGTCCAGGAGATCTTCTCGGTCAGGACGAGGCAGATCCTCGACCTTGCGTTCCAGCAGATGGAGGGGCAGTACTTCGACAAGGACGAGGCCCGCAAGATGCTCCCGGAGGAGCGGGTGATGTACGAGCGGATCATCAGCGCCATCGAGGAGTGCCGGGAAGTTCTCGTCCACGGCGAGACGACCCCGCTCGGCGACGGTGCGGCCGCCGTCGGCCGAAACGACGGGGCCGACGAGATCCCGGAGCCCCGGGAGACGCCGGCGGCTCCCGCTCCCCGCCCCATCCAATCTCCCTACGCCCTCGTGCATATCCGCTCCGATGTGGAACCGTTCATGGGGATGGACGGCAGGACGTATGACTTGAAGATGGGGGATATCGTCACCCTGCCGGAAAACAATGCAGACGTGCTCTGCGAGCACGACATAGCCTTAAATATTAGGCTTAACAAGTAATATAGGTACTCGAATCTATTGAATAGAGGTTATTATCATGAAAATGCCGTCAAAATTCAAGACGTACTGCCCGTTCTGCAGGAACCACCAGGTTCACGAAGTCGTGAAGGTAAAGAAGGGCAAGGTGCGCCACTTCAACTGGATCGACCGCCAGAAGGCGCGCAGGAGCACGGTGGGCAACATGGGCAAGTTCAACAAGGTGCCTGGCGGCGACAAGCCGACAAAGAGGATCAACGTCAGATACCGGTGTACGGTCTGCGGCAAGGCGCACCTCCGGCCGGGATTCAGGATCGGCAAATTCGAGCTTACGGAGTGAGTTGGTATGGTCCGGGTAAACAGAGAGAACAGGAGCACGTTCCTCCGGGTAAAGTGCCCCGACTGCGAGAACGAACAGATTGTCTTTGAGAGAGCAAGCACCGTCGTAGAGTGCAACGTCTGCGGACGTGTCCTTGCGGAACCCCACGGCGGGAAGGCTGATATAAAAGCCGAGATAATGGCAGTACTTGAGTGATACCTGCATGAACGAGAGAGAGTGGCCCGAGGAAGGAGAACTCGTTGTCTGCACGGTCGCGGACGTCAAGGACTTTGCGGCGTTCGTGACCCTGGACGAGTACAACGAGCGAAGAGGGCTCATACCGATATCCGAGATAGCACGGGGCTGGATTAAGTACATCCGGGACTTCATACGAGAAGGACAGAAGGTCGTCTGCAAAGTCCTGAACGTCGACCCCGATCGCGGCCACATCGATCTCTCGTTGAAAGATGTAAACGAGCACCAGCGGCGCGAGAAGATTCACGAGTGGAAGAACGAGCAGAAGGCCGCAAAGTGGATAGGGTTCGCATCCGAGGCGTCGGGAGTGGACAGGAAGATCATCGAGGAGGCAATCTTCCGCGAATACGGTCAGCTATACCCGGCCTTCGAGGAGATCGTCACCACCGGCGGCGAGGCGGCGGATAAACTGAACCTCGACGAGCCGGTCAAGAAAGCACTCATCGCCGTCGCGAACGAGAACGTGAAGGTCTCGCGCGTGACGATCACCGGTCACCTCATCCTGACGTCGCCCCGGCCCGACGGCGTCAACGTGATCCGCCGGGCGCTCCGAAGTGCGCAGCCGAAGATCGAGAACGTGGATATCGACCTGATCTATATCGGAGCCCCGAAATACCGGATAAAAGTGACCGCACCCGATTACAAGGAAGCCGAGAAGGCGATCGAGAAGGCGGCAAGCGCCGCCGTCGGCGTGGTCGAGCGGGCCGGCGGCACCGGCAAGTTTATCCGGAAGCAGAAGGCCGGATAAGACCATATGAGCAGCCGCATTCGCCGCTGTCCGCACGACCGGCGATATACGCTCTCGGATCTCTGCCCGGTCTGCGGCCAGCCATCCCGGCCAGCCCACCCGGCGCGTTTTTCACCCGAGGATAGGTACGGTAGATACAGGAGGGCCGTACGCAGATGGAAGACGTCAGAGTAACCTTTTTGCGAGAAGATAACATCGATGCTCCGATCCTGATCGAGGGTCTGCCCGGCATAGGACACGTCGGGAAACTCGTTGCCGACCACCTGATCCACGAACTCGACGCCGAGAAGATAGGGGAGATCGCCTCCCTTCACTTCCCGCCGCAGGTGCTCGTCGACGAGCAGGGCGTCACCCACCTCGTCAAGAACGAGATCTACCGTTACGAGAAGGACGGCAGGGCGGTTCTCTTTCTCGTGGGTGACTTCCAGAGCACCTCGGCCAAGGGGCACTACGTCCTCGCGGAGCGCTACCTCGATATCGCCGAAGACCTCGGCGTCAAACGGATCTACGCACTCGGCGGCTACGGTGTCGGACACCTGGTCGAGAGCCCAAGGGTGCTCTCGGCGGTCAACATGGAGCACCTCCGCCCCGAGGTGGAGGCGGCAGGCGGGTCATTCGAGAACGCCGGGGGCGGCGGGACGATCGTGGGCGCCTCGGGGCTCCTGCTCGGCCTCGGCGAGGAGCGGGGCATCGAGGGGATCTGCCTGATGGGCGAGACGAGCGGCTACATCGTCGACCCGAAGAGTGCCGACGGCCTTCTTACGGTGCTCTCCCGCCTGACCGGGATCGAGGTCGACCATACCCTGCTGCAGCAGCGTGCCGAGGATATGGAGCAGATCATCGCAAAGATCCAGGAAGCTGAAGAGGCCAAAGGCCGCGAAGAACTGAGTTATATCGGATAACTCGAATAACGCCCTTTTTTTCACCCGTAGAAGAGAGCATTTGATGGGATACGTAGTATACCTGGAAGTGTACCGCATCACTGTAGTGACCGGGGCATCCCGATAGTCCCATCAACCGACCTGAACCCTTAAGAACCCGGGATACGACAGATCCACAATATGGTCACCCTCTATCTCGCCAGGTGGGAGACCCGGTTCTGGGCCTGGCTCATCGACATCATCCTGGTAGGGCTGCCCGTCTGGGCTCTCTCCGACCGGCTGCCGCCCTCCTGGCAGTTCAGCATCGACCCCGGGCTTATCTCGATCAGCCTCTCCTCGGTCGTCTTCTTCCTCTACTGGACACTCTTTGAGGGATACCGTGGCCAGTCGATCGGCAAGATGGCGCTAAAGATCCGGGTCACCGGCCGCGCCGGGGAGGATATCGGGTATTCTATCGCAGCAATAGAGAGCTTCGGCAAGGCGTTCCTCCTCGTCCCCGACTGCCTGATCGGCTGGCTCGCCATGCCGGGCTCGAAACAGCGGCTCTTCAACCGGATCTCGGGTACCGTCGTGATCGAGACCCGCGAGGTGGAGGAGCCGGAGGGTGTCACCTACGTGAAGCAGAAGGAGTGAGGAGCGCCCGGCCCGCCGTCACTCCTCGATGCCGAACAAGCGATCGATCTCCGCAGCCGCAGCCTCGATGTCGTCGAGGACCCGGAGAGCGTCTTTGCGCAGTTCCCGCACCATCGACTGGAGGGAGTTGCCCCGGAGGTAGATCTGCCGCTTGTGGCGGTACACGACACCGGCATCGACAAGGTTCCTGATGTGGTGGTTGATGCGGGAACTGGAGACGTCCAGGTCGCGCGAGATCCTCTCCACGGACACGCCGTTCCCGGAGACCTGATGCGAAAGGAGGACGACGAGAATCCGCTGGGCGACCTGGTCGACGTCCCTCCCTTCTCCGATACCGAGGCTGTTGAAGAACCAGTCGAGATTCTCCTCCGTCCTGTTACCTCTCGGCCTCTCGATCTGCCGAAAGATTATCTGCCTTGCCATCGGTGTCATCGATCGTTCATGCGTATGACCCAATCTGGTATAAAGATATCCAATTTATCGAAATGATTTCGATAATATCGATAATGTTTAAATATTTAGGCGACCTTACGATCCTGTTGCAAAAACTCTCTGAAGGTGATAGGCTCATGGAGATTATCCCAATCGGAGAACGAGTCCTTATCAAACCCATACGAAGAGAAGAGGTTACGAAAAGCGGCATTTACATCCCCGAATCCGCACGGGAGGGGAGAAAAGAAGGTTCCGTCGTTGCGGTAGGACAGCGCGACGACGGATCCAGTCTCCCCTTGAACCCCGGTGACCATGTTCTGTACGGGGGTTACTCCTCGGATACGTTCGAGATCGACTCTGAGACGTACGTGTTCGTCCCGTTCAAAGACATCCTGGCAAAGATCGAGTGACGGAGGAAGCCCATGGCATCATCAAAGCAGCTGATCTTCAACGAAGACGCACGCAGATCGCTCCTTGCCGGCGTCAACAAGGTCGCCGACACCGTCAAGATAACGCTCGGCCCGCGGGGCAGGTACGTTGTGATCGATAGATCGACAAGCCCCGTCGTGACGAACGACGGCGTGACGATTGCAAAAGAGATCTCGCTCCATGACAAGTTCGAGAACATCGGGGCGAAACTCATCAAGGAAGTCGCCCAGAAGACCCAGGACAAGACCGGCGACGGGACGACTACCGCAACGCTTCTCGCCCAGGCCATCCTCACCGAAGGCCTCAAGAACATCTCCGCCGGGGCGAACCCGAACGAAGTCAAGCGGGGCATCGACGCCGCGGTTGCGGCCGTCGTGGAGTATATCCGGTCAACGAGCGTCCCGGTCAGGGAGCGGGATCGGATCCTGCAGGTCGCCGCCATCTCGGCCAACAACGACGAAGAGATCGGTAAACTCATCGCCGACGCGATGGACCGGGTCGGCTACGGCGGGCTCATCACGGTCGAGGACGCAAAGAGCCTCGAGACCAGCCTTGAGGTGGTCAAGGGGATGAAGTTCGACCGGGGCTACATCTCGCCCTACATGATCACGGACACCGAGAAGATGGTCTGCGAGCACGAGAACCCCTACATCCTGATCACCGATCGGAGGATCACCTCGCTCAAGCAGATCGTTCCCATCCTCGAAGCGGCCGCACAGGAGGGAAGACCGCTCCTGATCATCGCCGAGGACGTCGAGGGCGAGGCGCAGGCAGCCCTCATCCTGAACATCATCCGCGGCTCTCTCAAGGTCTGTGCGGTCAAGGCGCCCGGGTTCGGCGACGAACGCAAGGCGATCCTCGAGGATATCGCGATCCTCACGGGCGCGACGGTGATCTCCGAAGACCGGGGGATGAAACTCGAGAATGTCACGAGGCAGGTCTTCGGCTCGGCCCATACCGTCAAGGTCGACGGGGAGAGCACCCTGATCGTCGGAGGAAAAGGCGACCGCAAGGCCCTTGAAGAGCGGATGCGCCTGATCGAGTCCCAGATCAACATATCGGACTCCGAGTGGAAGAAGGACGAACTCAGAAAGAGGCTTGGAAACCTCAGCGGCGGCGTCGCCGTCATCAAGGTCGGCGCGGCGACCGAGACGGAGTTAAAAGAGAAGAAGATGCGGATCGACGACGCCCTGAACGCCACCAAGGCGGCGGTCGAGGAAGGCGTGGTCGCCGGTGGCGGGGTCACTCTGTTCAGGGCAATCAAGACCCTGGATACCCTGCAGTTCGATGATGACCGGAGGGTGGGTGTCTCCATCGTCCGGCGGGCGCTGGAGGAGCCCATCCGCCAGATCGCAAAGAACGCCGGCGTCGAAGGCGCCGAGGTCGTCGCCACCGTAAAGAGGAGTGACGAGCCTGGGTTCGGCTACAACGCAAAGACCGGCACCTACGAGAACCTGATGGAGCACGGCGTCATCGATCCCGCGAAGGTGGTGCGGCTCGGGCTCCAGAACGCAGCGTCCATCGCGGGCATGATCCTCTCGACAGAGGTCGCCATCACCGACTTCGACGACGAGAAAGACACAAAGACCGCGGCCATCATCATCTGAGGGGGATCCGTCTCCCCCTTCTCCTCCACTCATCCGGGCCCGATACAGCAGCCGCGTCGAGCCCACCCATACGGATCAATACGGTTCTAGCCGGTCACCGGGAGCCCGGCCGCCTCCCAGGCACTCACTCCGCCCTCGATCTCGTAGACCTCACGGAACCCGGCATCACGCATCAGCTCCCGGACACCGGCGCTTCGCGCGCCCCACTGGCAGTAGATGAGGTAGGTCGCCTCCGTATCAAGGCCGTCGATCTGCTCCGAGAACCCCGCCGAATTGATGTTGATCGCGCCCGGGATGTGCCCGGCGGCGAACTCTTCCGGTCTCCGGACATCGACGATGACAAAGTCCGGATCGTCCCCCCGCTCCTCTATCATGGCGAATGCTTCGTCCGGCGTGATCGTCCGGACAACCTGGGTGTCGGGCGGCGGGCTGCCGTCGAGACACCCGCCGGCCAGCGCAAACGTAGCAGCGACCAGGAGCGCGAGCAGGAGACGGAGGTGAACGGCCATGCATCCATATCACGGCCATAACAATAAATCGGTTTCGATCGCTCCGGCGCGGGAGCAGGGCGCTCAGGCGGGGTTGTCGAACTCGATCGGCGCGTCGTCGAGGGCCATCACCGTACGGAAGGTCTCCGGCGTGTCCAGGGCAACGACCTCACCGCGGTCGACCACCGCAACGCGGGTGCAGATCGCCTCCGCCTCTTCCACATCGTGTGTCGTGAAGATGATCGTCACCCTTCGTTCGCGGTTCAGCCGCCGGAGAAGGTCCCAGGTCTCCCGGCGCCCGGCATCATCCAGGCCGGCCGTCGGTTCGGCAAGGAAGAGGACCGACGGGTGCGTGAGGTAAGCCCGGGCGATCTCAAGGTGCTGCAGCATGGCGGGAGAGTAGGTCTCGACAGGAGCATCGGCGCTTCCGGCGATGCAAAAGAGGTCAAGGACCTCGCGGATCCTCCTCGTCCTGAGGTCGTCGCCCAGACCGTGCAGTCGGGCGTGGAAGTCCAGGTTCTCCCTGCCGGTCAGCGCAGGGTCGAGCACCGACTCGGGGAGGACGATACCCATGCTTCTGCGCACGTCCCCGAGGTTGCCGAGAACCGCAAGTGGTGAAGGCTCGGCAAACCCGGGAACCGGAAAGAGCGTCGTCATGAGAATGGCAATCAGAGTCTGCCGATCCTGACCGCATGGGCAGAGAATCCCGAATATCTCTCCGCTCTTGACGTCAAACGGGATCGGACCTCTCGCCTGGAGCCGATCCAGACGCCGGATAAGGTCCTCAACGGTAAAGGCAGTCATGCTACTCCGTACAGGTGCAATCGGTCGGATAGACCAAGTTGTTCCCGGCCACACACCATCCCCGAGATCTGCATCGGATTCACACCGATGGGACATCTCCGTGAGCGGCGGCGCACGACAGTTGCTGTCAGGCGCCTGTTGCTCGATCCGGGGAAGGAACTATTGCTTCAACACTATTTCCGGTTGCGCATATATGAATATATCTATTACAAAATGAATATAAAATACGTAATTTGGGATTTCTATTTCCTCTCAACTCTCCCTTTTACATAATCATTGAAATATGCATCATTCTGGAGGTGATGGAGCGGGCCGGGTCGGGCAGCACCGACCGGCCGGGGGACCGTGAGATCGAAGTCGTTCGGGAGCGGGCCGTGAAACTATTTATGATATAAACTACCGGTATCTCCGACCTATGGAGACCGAGCTGCCCGCGATAGCGATTCTCCCGGTTCCCTTCAGCCCGGAACAGATCCTCGTTGCGTTAGCGGTTCTCATACCGGTTCTGGTCATATTCAACCTCTTCCTCATCAGCGAGGGGGTCTTTGAGTCGATCGGGCTCCGGTTCTACCAGGCGGTGCTGGTGACCGCAGGGGCGCTGGTCGGGAGCCTTATCGATATCCCGCTCATCCCGGTAGGAGAAGACGTCATCGCGGTCAACGTGGGTGGGGCCGTGATCCCCCTCTTCGTGACCATCGAGATGGTCGGGCGGGGTCGCGTTTCGCGGCCGAAGTCCCTCACCGCCGTCGGCATCGTGGCGGTCGTCGCCTACGCCGCTGCAACACCCGTCCCCGGCCTCGGGATCACGATGCCGTTCTACGTCGCACCCCTCGCAGGCGCCGTAACGGGGCTCCTCCTCGCCCGCGGCTGCCGCGCCGCTCCCGGCATCGCCTACGCCGGGGGGACGATGGGCACCCTGCTCGGGGCCGATATCTTCAACCTCGCGGACCCCGAGGTCTTTTCAGCGCTCACCGGGGACGGGCCGACCGTCCTCACCATCGGGGGCGCAGGGATCTTCGACGGCATTTTCGTCACCGGCATCCTCGCGGTCATTCTTGCGGCGTATGCAGGGAGGGGGCTCCGAAAGAAGGGGGGCGTCTGCCCGCAGGAGGGAGGGGAGTGAAGGGGGGGCAACCAGGGGCAAATTCTATGCATCGAACTGCCGCAGCCACATCTCCGCACAGGCTATCCGCCAGAACTCGGTGGAATACGGACTCTTCCCCTCAAGGAACGCCTGGTAATTCTCGAGCACACGCTCCGCGTCCCAGTAGGGCCGCTCCCGGAACCCGGGCGTCGAGAAGAGTTCGAGGATGCGCGGCGCAAGTTCGCCTTTCATCCAGACCTCCTCGGGGGTGACGAAGCCCATCTTGTCCATCCTGCACCGGACGGCATCCGGGACAAGCCCCCGGATCGCCCGCCGGAGGACGTACTTCGTGACGCCGCCGCGGATCTTCTGGTCGAGCGGGAGCGACCCGAGGTACTCCACAAGCCGGTAGTCGAGGAACGGGACCCGCGCCTCGACTGAGAAGGCCATCGAGTTCCTATCCTCCCAGTGGAGCAGGAGGGGGAGGTTCGACGCCGTGACCTCCCGTTTCAGCACCGCCTCAAGCGACCCCGCATACCGGAGAACCTCCGGCGGCGATCCCCGGAGGAGACCCCGGCGCTCCGACCGCACCCGGGACTGAGCGGCCGCCCACGAGAAGAACGACCGGTGGCGCCGCAGACTCCCGATTCCCTCCCGGAGAGCCGCGAGAACCTTCCCCCGCCGCAGAAGCCCCCGGATGTAGGGTGCCTGGTAGGCGATGTAGCCGCCAAGCTGCTCGTCGGCGCCCTGCCCGTCGAGGACCACCTTCACCTCGCCGCTCGCAAGGCGCATCACGCAGTACTGGGCGTAGATCGAGAGCGACGCAAACGGCTCGTCCTGCATGTAGAGCAGCCGCTCGATATCCTCCCAGAGCCCGTCCGTGCCCGGCGTCGTCCGGCGGTTCGCAACATTTGTCGCCGCGACCACCGCATCGATGTACCGGCTCTCGTCGAACCGGGGGTCGTCAAAACAGACCGAGAACGTCCTCTGCCGCTCGCCGACGCTCTCCGGGCTCTCCTCCTGCAGGATAACGTTGATCAGGGCGGTGACCGTCGAGGAGTCGATGCCGCCGGAGAGACAGGTCCCGACCGGGACGTCGCTCCTGAGCCGGAGCCGGACGGAGTCGGTCAGGAGAGCGCGGACGTCTCGCGCGGCGGCCTCGTCGTCGGCGCCGGCCGGGGCGCCGCTCATCGCAAAGTCCCAGTAGCGTTCCGGCTCCCCGACGCCCGCGGCGGAGACGACGAGCGTATGCGCCGGCGGGAGCTGGAAGACGCCGTCGTACATCGTCTCCGCGGTGTGGTCCGCAACCCCCCATGCAAGGAACGTCGAGAGCATCCTGTCGTTCGGCCGCCGGCCGACCCCGGGGTGCACCCGGAGCGCCTTGATCTCAGAGGCAAAGAGGAACGAACCGTCAGTCACGGTGTAGTAGAACGGCTTGACCCCCAGGCGGTCCCGGGCGCAGAAGAGTTCGCGGCGGCGCCCGTCCCAGAGGGCGAACGCCCACATCCCGTTGAACCGAACAAGGCAGTCCCTCCCCCACTCCTCGTAGGCGTGCAGGATCACCTCCGTATCGGTTGCGGAGGCAAACTGGTGACCGGCGGCCACGAGTTCCTCCCGGATCTCGCGGTAGTTGTAGACCTCGCCGTTGAAGACGATCTGAAGCATGCCGTCCTCATTTCCCATCGGCTGGCGGCCCTCGTCGGAGAGGTCGATGATCGCGAGGCGGCGATGGGCAAGGCCGACCGGGCCGGAGAAGAACGTCCCTTCGCCGTCGGGGCCGCGGTGAGCCAGGCGCTCCGCCATCGCCCCGACGAGAGCCGCATCCGCATCCTCCCCGTTCAGGGCAAACTGCCCGGCAATACCGCACATATTCAGCCAAAAGAGGTTATTTTTCCGAACAGGTCTTCTTGAGGCCGGTCCCGTTGATGTCGCAGGAGGGGCAGGGGGCCGAGCCGTTCACCACCCGGTAGGCATCCGCGAGGACCGCGGAGTTCGCGAGCATTCCCGCGATCAGGATCACCTCGAGGATCTCGGCCCGGGTTGCGCCTTTCGCCATCGCAGCCTGCAGGTGGTACTCCACACAGTGGCTGCACTTGAGCGCGGCGCCCACCGCGAGGCTGATGAGCTCGATCGTCTTCGGTTCGAGCTGGCTGGTCTCGACGACGGCGCCCTTGTAGAGAAGGTGTGAGATGAGGATCTCGGGACGTTCCGCCATCCGTTCAAAGATCAGGGGGACCCTGCCGTACTCGTTCTCGATCTCCCGGAGGAGATCCTTCGCGAAGGCGTCCGACCCCCGCTCCATAACCTTCGTGAGTACCTTCTCGAAATCCATCGCATCTACACCAGTATTCTCGTTTCCGAGAAAGGTTTAATCCGAATCAATATGTAGTTGCGCATTCGCGACGGCGTGACGTCGGCGATATCGCCGACCGTCACCCCTTCGGTGACCGGAAGCGACCGCACGTCGTCGGCATACGAGTCGTAGGGGAGTTTCACCCGGAGGCCCTCCATCTGGGCGGTCACCGGCGTCGGGTGCGTCAGCATGGTGACCTCGTGGATCTGCTCCTCGATGATCGCCATCAGGCGGGGCGGGAAGACGGAGAGTGGGTCTTTTGCGAGAGCATCCCGCCGCGCATCCAGGACGCGGGAGACCTCGTCCACCAGTTCATCGAGTTTCGCGAGTTCCTCGGGGCGTTTGAACCGGTGCATGATCCTGCCGATCCCGCCCACGTACCCCTCGACGGGCGGGTCGATCGCCCGCATCAGGGTCTCGCGGTCGGGCGCGCCGGTCACCACGATCGGCACGCGGATCTCCCGCCGGATCGCCGGGAACTTCTGCCGGATGCACTCCTCAAAGTTGCCGAGGACGTAGACGGCGAGATCGTGCTCGTTGATGACGTCCCGCTCCTCGTCGTTTAAATTCGCAATCCGTTTTCCAAAGCCCCGCGCAAGCCCGACCATGTTGGTCTTCGCGCCCGACCGCCGGAGGTACTCGGCGACATCGCAGGAGATGTGGGGGAGGTGATGGATCTCAAGGCTCGGGCTCACGACGGCGATCTCCGTCCCGACGAGGGGGGCCTCGATCACCTCGCCGGCGAGCGGTTTTGCGATCCGGCGTATCATCTCGAGGTCGTCGCGCGGCACGAACGACTGGAGCACGACATCCTGGGCCATGACGTGCTTCTGGACGACGTAGCCCCCGAGGTCGTCGATCAGGTCCATGATCTCGTCGTGCCGGTAGACGCCTCCCTTGTAGGTCACCGGCACCAGTGTCGTCATAGCGTCACCCCCATCTTCTCAAAGAGCGGCACGACCGCCGTCTCCACGATGTCAGGCGGCAGAGTATCCTCGCTCGCCACGTAGTAAAACTTCCCGTCCCGGATGTACTGGCGGCGGACCTTGAACCCCTCCGGTGCGATGTACTGGAGCGCGTAGATGACGTCCTTGTAGAGGGTCTCGCTCGGATCGGCCACCACCAGCCGGTCGAGGTCTTCCTCGCCGGCAACCCCTGCCGGGAGGACGACGGTGAACCTGTCGGGCTGGTCGACGTTCTCCTTGCCGTAGATAACCCAGAGTTTCTGGAGGAGCGGCGCAAGATAGGTCTCATCGCCGATATCGAGGACGATCTCCTTCTCGCCGCGGTTGACGTTGGCAAAGTCGGCGACGCGGATCTCACGCGGCATATGCCGCAGGAGCCCGGCGGCGATGAAGATCGGCACCTTCGGGTCGACGTAGATGTGCAGCCGGTCGATCACCTTGATGAGATCGAGGTCCTGGAGAACGTCGCCTGCGACCCGCTCGTAGGCGTCCCTCCCGACCTCGTCCGGCGACTCGACCACGAAGTAGTTCAACGGGGGCATCTATTCTCCCTTGATGAAGCCCGACGCGAGCAGGGCGGACCCGACCGCGCCGATGTACTGCGAGTGGTGCGGGACAACGATCTCCGTCTGCAGGAGCTGGCCCATCGCATAGACCAGCCCCTCGATCAGGGATGTCCCGCCCACCATGATCACCGGCTCCTTGATGTCGACCTCCTGCAGCTGCTGCTCGAAGACCTGTTCGGCAACGCTGTGGCAGGCCGCGGCCGCGACGTCCTCCGGCGAGGAGCCGGCGGCGAGCGCGTTCACCAGGCTCTGCGTCCCGAAGACGATGCAGTAACTGTTCATCGGGACGTTCTTTCCAATCCCTTTCATCGCGAGGGGGCCGAGCTCGGTGATATCCACGCCGAGCCGTTTTGCGGTCATCTCCAGGAACCGGCCGCTCGCCCCGGCACAGATCCCGCCCATCGTGAAGGTCCCGGGGATGCCGTCGATGACGCTGATCGCCTTGTTGTCCATCCCACCGATATCGATGACGGTCGCGGAGCCCCGCTGGTGGCCGGCGAGGTAGACGGCGCCCTTCGAGTTCACCGTCAGTTCCTCCTGGATGAGCTGGGCCCCGAAGTGCTTTCCGATCAGGAACCGCCCGTATCCGGTGGTGCCGATGGCCTGGATATCCTCGCGGGCAAGGCCCGCCATCGCGAGCGCGTCCGCGACGGCGCTCTCGGCGCTCTTGATCACCTCGGTCGTCGGGTGCCACCCGGTGCCGACGATCACGTTGTCCTTCATCACGACGGCCTTCGTCGTGCTCGAACCCGAGTCGATGCCCATCGTGATCCCGGTCTGCTCCTCACGGGCAAGGAGCGCTCTCCGGCGGGCGATGGTGGTCAGGGCCTCCATCCTGGTGAGGAGGGTCCCCGCGGTCGTCCGCTCGGTGAAGGAGTAACTCACCACCGAGAGCTTCGAGTGCTCGGGGATGTAGCGCCGCAGCTCGTTTCTGACGATCGCCGCCTCTGCGCACCTGAAACAGGTGCCGATGAAGACCCCGTCCGCCTCCACCTTCCCTTCCACCAGGGCAAGCGCCCGGGCGATCATCAGTTTCAAGTCGGCGCTCTTGACATCCAGCCCGAACTTCTTGACCGCACGCTCCACATCGGCCAGAGCGATATCGGGGAAGAAGACCTCCGCGCCCACCGACTCGGCGGCCTCGTAGATCTCCTTCTGGACGCCGCTGTACTCCGCCCCGCAGGAGAGCTGGGCGATCCGCACCTTCCGGTCGCTCATGCTTCACCCTCCTTGTTCGACTCCTCCTTCGGGAGACCGTCGAGGAACTTCTTGACGGCGGCGACGAACCGGATGCCCTCTTCCTCGTCTCTTGGGTACTCCAGTTCCAGGATCGGGATCCCGCTCTGGCGCAGGGAGAAGAGGATCAGCTCGTCGGTGCGGGCGCAGCCCATGCACCCGAACGCAAGGTCGGCCTCGGTGACGATGATCGCGGCATCGGCCTCCTCGATGAGGGGGCCGTAGATCGCCATCCGTCCCCGGACACCGGACGGAACCTCGACGGCCGCATACTTCAGGCCGCGCTTTGGGTCTTCGGGAGTGATCTGCAGGGGCGGGGAGTCTACCCCGGCGGTCTGTATCCTCTCCCGGATTCCAAGGGCTGCACCGAGCGGTTTATGACCGAACCGGGCAACCAGGTCGGAGAGGATGAGGCTCGTTGCAGGGTAGATAAACACCTTTGCCATTCTATTCAGGGCTCCTCTGTATCTATCAGTTCTTGTAGTCGCTTGATATCAAGTAACGATCGCTTCCGGCGTGCGGGCGATGCTGGTTCCTCCTCACGTACCTCACCCCGGCCGAGCTCCTCAAGCCCGCGGGTGATGTAGCGCAGAATGCGGAACTCCCGTTCGTGACCGAGGTAGCCCGGCCTCGCTCCGCCGAGGTTCGCCCGGCAGCGCCGCGGATCCCCGGGCGGAAACCCCCGGTCCTTGACGAAGATGTGGGTCGGGTCGAACGAGCGGATCTCCTCGATGAGGCGGTCGACGGCCTCCGGTTCGCCCGTCACCTGCAGCCCAAAGCACGTCTCCTTGATGAGGACGCCCTCGGAGGCCTCGTAGGCCCTGAGCGCGAGCTCGCCGGGAGTCATGGTCGGGGACTCGACGAAGACGTACTTGGTCACCGTGCCCACGTATTTCGGGGTGTATTCAGCCATCACCTCACCTCCTTCACGTATACCGTCTCTCCCTCGCGCATCCCGGCAAGGTTCCCCGCATCGAGCACCTTCCCGATGACGTTCGTGCCGGTGAGGGGTTCGGAGGTCGGGCCGAACTCGGCGTTCGGCGTGGTCCGGATGCCGACCATGCCCGCGCCGCGCCGGGAGTCGTTCGTCATCGCGAGGGTGTAGGCCGGCACCTCTCCGGTCGGGGTGTTCTCCGGGATGATCCCGACGCCTTTGCCAATCTTCGGCTTGAAGAGGAAGACGTCCTCGAAGACGAAGACGAGCGGCATCTTCCCGACGCTGCGGTGCTTGAGCCCGGTCACCTCGCGGAAGATCGTGACCGACCGGGGCGCGGCCGCCTCGTCGAGGGTGATGCTGACGACGTGGTCGGCAGGCACCGTCTCAAGCCGGGCCTCGCCGCTGGCCAGCACCTCGAGCGTCGTTGCCGGGGTCTGGGCGACGACGATGCGATCGTCCCCGGTCGCGTCGGCGGTGAGGGAGACGCCGCGCCGGGCGGCGACCGCCTCCGCCTCGGCAAGCGAGAGGCCGACGAGATCGAACCGTTCCGGATCCGCACGGATGGCGAAGGTATCGCCCTCTCCGGCAAACCTGACGAGTTCGATGCCGTGGACGACTCTCCCGACGACGGTGTGCGCCGGGCTTGCCGAGACGCCCTGGGTATAGATGTAGACGCCTCCTGAGGACTTCCCGGCGGTCCTGACGGTGACGGTGCCTTCAAGCCTCGGGCCGGAGAACTCCGCCGGAACCCGGGTCGGAACCAGGTGCGTGTCGGCAACGTAGGTGCTGCTCGAGCGGCCTACCCTGAATCTGCCGTCCTGGACGGAGAGAAGGAAATGCTCAACGCTCCGGGCGGTGCCGGTATCGATCCCGTCTTCCCCGAACCCCTGCACCTCCGCCTCCACGTAGGAGACGATCTGCATCCCGTCTTCGAGCGGGAAGCCGGCGTCACGGGTGACGACGACGTTTGCGCGGTCGACGCGCCGGAAGACACGCTCGACCCCGGTGATCCGGTCACCGTCGGCAAGCCGGTCGATCAGCCCGCGGCCGGTGACGATCTTGCCGATGACGCCACCATCCTCCGGGGCGCCGTAGTCGGCGGTATGCCTCATGCGTGCAAAGATCAGGTAGGACTGGGAGGGATCGTAGCCACCGCACCCGAGGATGACGTCGCCGCGCTCGTACCGGCCCGGGCGGCGTGTCGGGCGGACGTCGGACTCAAACGGCCCAAAAGCGGCGGCGTAGCGGTCCTGCCAGTGCAGGCGGAGCCGTTCTGCAAGATCCGGCTGGAGGAGACGGGAGACCGCCGCGGTCTTCGCCACCTCGACGACCAGGTCTCCCGCCGGAGTGGCGAACCTGACCTCCTGCGACTCGGCTTCATCCTCGACGAGCGCCGGGCGGATGACGGCGACGCTGAGTTGTTCGTCCCGCTCGGGGAGGATGTCGCCGAGCCGGGACCCCTCCGGAACCGAGATCGCTTTACCGTCCAGGTGGATCTCCATTACGTGCACCTCAGGCGGCTCCGCCGCCCCCCATCACCGTTCGTTCGTCCTCGGTGAGATGGGCGAGCACCTCTTCCGTCGGCCCCAGTTTGATGATCTTTCCGCCCCGCATGAGGGCGACGCGATCGCAGATATCTCGCACGAACTCCATATCGTGCGAGACGACAATAAATGTCTCGTCCATCTCCTCGCGGGCGTGGAGGATCGAGTGTTTCACGTCGATCTTCGTGATCGGGTCCATGGTGCCGGTCGGCTCGTCGAGAACGACCAGCAGCGGCTCACGGATCAGCACCTGGGCGAGGGCCACCCGGTGCTTCTCGCCTTCGGAGAGCTCGCCCGGGTAGCGGTTCAGGATCTCCTTGCTCTTCTCGGGGGTGAACCCGGCCATTCCAAGGGTGATGATCGCCTTCCTCATCGCAAGCTCCTTCGGGAACTCAAGGCCGATGGCGTCGGTGAGGTTGTCGAGCACCGTCCTGTGCGGGTAGAGGTCGTACTCCTGGTGGAGGAGCCCGATGTATCCCTTCGCACGGCCGCGATTCTCGATGCCGGGTTTCGTCATATCGATCCAGTCGTCGCCGATCCGGATGTTCATCTCGCCGCTGGTGGGCTCGAGGATCCCGGATATGATTCGGGAGAGGGTCGTCTTGCCCGCCCCGCTCTTGCCGATGATCCCGAAGATCTCCTTCTCGCCGACATCGAACGAGACGCTGTTGACCGCCCGGACGACACCCCGGTCGACCGAGAGGAAGCGCTTGACCACGTCTCGGGCGACCAGGATCTTCTCGCCGACCTCCGCGGTCTGGCGCTCTGCGGCGTCGCTGTAGTTCTCCATGAACCGGCCGATGACATCCGCCGGGAGGCCGATCTCCTTGATCTCGCCGTCCTCAAGGAGGATTGCCCGGTCGGCAACATCCTTGATGACGTTTGAGAAGTGGGAGGTGACGACCATGCCCATGTCGTTCGCCTGGGCGCTCTCGATGAGCATCCGGTGGACGAGCGTTGCGGTCTCCGGGTCGAGCGTCCCGGTCGGTTCGTCCGCAAAGAGGAGGAACGGGTTCTTCGCGAGCTGTCGGGCGAGCACCACCCGCTGCTTCTCGCCGCCGGAGAGGTCGCGGGCGATATGCATCATTCGGTGGGAGAGCCTGACCTGGTCGATCAGGTCGGCTGCCCTGCTGACGGCCTTCTCGCTCGGGTAGCCGACGTCGTCGAGCGCCCGCAGGACGTTCTCGATCACCCGGTCGTCGCCGTAGAGCGCGAACGTCCGCTGGAACATGATGGCGGTTCTCCGCATGATCCGCCGTTTCATCATTGCGTTCTCGTCGGCCCAGAAATCGATATCCGCCGGTTCGAGCGTGCCCCCGCAGACAGGACACGGCTTCCCCGCCGCGCTCGGAACATCGACGTGATCGCATCCACCGCAGACGGCGACGTGATAGATGACGGCACCCCGCGTCGGGGGCTGGTCGACACCCCGCATAAGATGCATGAGAACGGTCTTGCCGGCGCCGCTTCTTCCAATGATGCCGACGGTCTCTCCCTCCGCCACCTCGAAGTTGATGTCTTTGAGCACGGCAGTCCCGTTGAACTCCATGCAGAGGTTCTTCACCGTAATAAGTGGGGTCATCCTGAGGTCCTCTTAAACTAATCTTCTTCTGGTATCATATTAGAGTTTATATTGGTGCACTTTTTCCCGGGCGGCGCGGTATCCGTGAGGAGTTCCGCCACGATACCGGGCACCTCGCGGACGTTGCGGATCACCCGATCCACGCTCGAGTAAAGGATGGCCGGTTTTTGGTCGGACTGCTGTTCGGTGAGCACCGCGAGGTCTGCCTTCCGAAAGGCGTTCAAGTCGTTGATGGCATCTCCAACCATAACAACCTTATCATACTGCTCTTTGAGGTCCTCCACGATCCGGGCCTTCATCGAGGGGGTTGCGACACCGTAGACCCGTTCCCGGGGGATCCCGAGATAGTCGCCCATCCGTTCGAGCTTTGCGACGCGGTCGCCGGATGCGATGTATGCAGGGACGCCCATCCGGTGCAGTTCGCTGATGGCCTCTTTCGCACCCTCAAACGGCCTGCCCCCCGTCGTCACCGTGAACTCGATGCCGGGGATGTCCATGTTTAAGATCACGCCGCTGTTCATGGTGACGATCGACTCCTTCTTGCAGCAGTTCCAGACCTGCCGGATGCATGCCTGCAGATCGCCGATGCGGGCATGTTCGTCGTTGTAGAGGATGTTCCCGACCTCCTCGGCGGGGATGACCCGGCGGGAGCAGGCCACCCCGAACCCGACCGACTGCTCCAGGAAGAACTCGGAGAGGCACTGGTCTTCCGGCGCCTCCATGACGTCCCGGGAGTGGAGGTGGAGGACGACGAGCACCCGGGCGTCCGAACCGAAGGTGATGGTCGTAGTCTCGACCTCGGTCAGCATCTCGTCGTGGAGGACGTCACGTGCGACGCGGTAGGTCCGCAGAAGTGTGCCCGCACTATCAAAAACAACGGCTACCGACATGTTCTCACGTCAATAAGTCTATGTAGTCTCCTGCCCTCTCTTCAATGAGGAACTATGTTACTGAGTGAGACGGCAGCAAGCATAAAGAATATGGAGATCCGGGGCGCCGGCAGGATCGCCCGGGCTGCGGTGGATGCATTGGCCGATTATGCCCGAAATCTCGATGTATCCGACCCCGAGACCTTCAAACTGGAGATGCAGAAGGCGGCCGATATCCTCACCGGAACCCGGCCGACCGCCGTTTCGCTCCCGAACGCTGTGCGCTCCGTGATGAGGGTGCTCGACTCGTTCGACTCGGTTGAGGCCGCACGGGATGCACTCCTCGCCCGGGCGGCGGAGTTCATCGAGCACTCGGAGCACGCAATCGAGCGGATAGCCGAGATCGGGGCACGCCACATCTCCGACGGCGACGTTCTCATGACCCACTGCAACTCCGAGGCGGCGCTCTCGTGCATCCTGGAGGCCCACCGGCAGGGGAAGGAGATCGAGGTCTACGCGACGGAGGTCCGGCCCCGCGGCCAGGGGCTCATCACGATCAAGACCCTGAATGATGCCGGTATCCGGACGAACTACATCGTCGACTCGGCGGTCCGCTACTTCATCAACGATGTCGACCTGGTCTTCGTCGGCGCCGACGCGATCGCGGTGAACGGCGCGGTGGTGAACAAGATCGGGACCGCCCAGATCGCGCATTCCGCACACGAAGCCCGGACGAACGTCATCGTGGCGGCCGAGACCTACAAGTTCGCGCCACGGACGATCCTCGGGGAACTGATCGAGATCGAGGAGCGGGACCCGGCCGAGGTGCTGCCCCGTGAGGTGGCGGAGAAGCTCCCCTTCGTCCGGGTCAGGAACCCGGCCTTCGACGTAACGCCAGCGGAGTATATCGACCTGATCGTCACCGAGCAGGGGGCGATCCCGCCGGGGCTCGCGTTCACGGTGATAAGGGATTATCTCGGGTGGAGGATCGAGGAACTGCGGTGAGGGGGCTGCTCCCCGGCAACGATCTCCGATATCCTGGACACCCTGCAGGAAACCACACACCAATCCATGCAAACCTTCATCAGGTAAACCTGAGTATACCCTAGTATGACGAGCACAACCATCAAGATCGGCGTCGAACTCAGGGACCGGCTCAACGCCCTGAAAGTCCATCCCCGGGAGTCTTACAACGAGGTGATCGAGCGCCTGGTCGAGATGGCAATCGATGAGGAACCGCTCAGCGAAGAAACGATCCAGAGAATCGAGGAGTCGCTTGAGGATCTCAGGGCCGGAAGGGTCTACACCCTGGAGGAGGTCATGGCGGAGCTGAAGGAGGAATGACCTACCGCGTGGTCATCACAGCAGCGGCCCGTCATGATCTCAGGAGCATTCCACGCCCCGTAGCAGTCAAGATAGGCGAAGAAATTGCATCGCTCGCCGGCGAGACCAACCCGAAAAAGTATCTCAAACGACTGAAAGGAGCGAGCAACCCCCCGTTCTACTCACTCCGGATCGGGGACTACCGGGCGATTCTCTCGATTATAGACGACATCCTGGTGATCCACGTCATCGCAGTCGGGCACCGAAGCCGGGTGTATCGGAAGTTTTAAGCGAGGGATCTGCAGGAGGCCGTCACCCCAACTATGCTCACCGGAGCTGGTGCATAGGCGGGTAAGGCCTCCGCTCTCCTACTCCCAGCAGAAGGTCTCCATATCGTACCCGGCGTGCGGCATCCCCGGCGGGACCAGGTGGCTCATGTGGATGCACCGGTAGTCCCTCGCCCCGACGTCGCGGGCGAACCGGACGGCCTCGGCGTAGTTCATGTGTTTGGTGATGGAGTAGCCCTCAGGAGCGATGGCGTCGACGAAGAGGAGGTCGATATCGGTATTTTTGAGGAGATCCCTGCTCGCCTCCGGGATATCCTCCCGCGTATCGGCGGTGTAGGCAACCACGACGTCGTCGTGCTCGATAAGGAGACCGCAGGTGTGGACCGGCGGGTGGTTCACCGGGAAGAATGTGAACGTCACGCCGAAGAGGTCGAAGGGCTCGTAGACCGGGACGGGGTGCTTCTCAAACGGGAGGAAGTGGAGGTACCTTGCGCAGTAGTCCATCACCTCCGGCGCCGCGTAGGCTGGAGGCACCTCCTGCACCCGGTAGAACTCCCCGAACCCGATGAAGTGGTCGTAGTGGCCGTGCGACCAGAGGACGGCGTCGATATGGGGGGAGCAGGCCCGGAGGAGCTGCTGGCGGAGGTCCGGGGACGACTCGATGAGGATGTGCTTCTCCTCAGCCTCGACGAGGAGGGATGTCCGGAGCCTCGACCTTCCCGCCGCGATCATCGCCCGGCAGTTCTCGCAGTCGCACCCTACCTTCGGCGTCCCGATGGCGTCCCCGGTCCCGAGCAGCGTGATCCGCATCTCAGTTCCCGGTCCGGATGACGTTTCGCTCCTCCGCCCGGAGGAGCCCCTGCTCGATGTCCACCGGGCCGACCCGGTGCCGGTCCTCCATCAGCGCAGACATCACCGCCTCTTTCATCATCATCCTCAGGTCGGAGCCCGAGAACCCCTCCGTCCGGGCGGCAAGGTCCGCGAAGTCGCAGTCGCACTCGATCGTAGCGGCAACCTTCTCGAGGATCGCCCGCCGCATCTCCCGATCGGGGAGCGGGAACTCCACGACCTCATCAAATCGCCGCCAGGCCGCTTCGTCGAGGATACGGGGGTGGTTCGTCGCCCCGATAAGGAGGACGCCGTTCTTGATGAAACTGATCTGGTCGATGTTCTTCAAGAGCATATTCACCGCACGTTTCATCGCACCGTGGTCGTCGCTGACCCGGGTCTTCGCGACGAAGTCGAACTCGTCGATGAAGAGGATGCAGGGGGCGAGTTTCTTCGCGAGGTCGAAGATCCGATCGATGTTCTTTGAGGTCTCGCCCAGGTACTGGGAGGTGACCATCGCGAGACGGACCTCGAGCACCGGCATGTGGAGTTCCTGCGACATCGCGAGCGCGAGCGAGGTCTTTCCGGTTCCTGGCGGGCCGACGAAGAGGAGCCTGCCGAACTCGTAGATGCCGTGCTGCCTTAAGAAGTCGCGGTGCTCGAGAGCGACGGCGATCTTCTTGATCGTCTCCTCCTGGCGCGGGGTGCAGACCAGTTTCGAGAGCGAGAACTCGACCTCGTCCGGTGCGCTGATGATGATGAGGTCGCGCGCCTCCCGCATCTCCTCGCTCTCGGCGATGATCCGGGAGACCTTCGCCTCCACGTACTCCTTCGTATCCTCGAACCGGCGGTTCTTCGCCCGAACCTCGCGGTACCTGACCTCGATGCCGTCTTTCCCCTCAAAGAAGTACGCGAGGACGGGGTTCTCGCCGACCCTCTCCTCACCACCCTTCTTGAGGAACCATCCCGCCGCCGTGTCGAGCGACGGCAGGCTCAGCCGCTGCCCGAACTCCTCGTAGCCGACGAACGGGTTCGCGCGGACGGCCTGGAAGACGGTGTCCGGGACGTCGAGCGTCTTCCTGATCGCTCCCTCGCTCACGATCAGGGGACGCTTCACCTCGGGGTTTCCGCCGCTCCCGGCACCGAAGAACTCCCGGCTGCGCGGGTTGAGGTCGTTGATGTCGAGTTCCTCGTTCCGGTTGAATATCTCCGCGGTGAGCAGGAGTTCCATGACGGCGAGGACGTCACGGGTACCAGTGTCGCCGGTCATATTACGAGCAGACATATTTGCACGCGGCATCAATAAGCGTAACTCACCGGGTGGTGACCTCGCATCCATCAGCGGTGACGATCACGGTGTGCTCCGCCTGCGAGACGAACGATCCCGGGACGTCGTGCAGTACCGGGAAGGGATGCAGGATGCCGTTGCGCACAAGGGTGGATAACCCGATCTCGACCTTGTCCCCCGGAACCCAGCGGCGGGAGAACGGGAGCCCCCTGCGCGGCCGGGCGGCTTCAAGGATCCGCTTTGCCGACGGGAGTCGGGCCGGCCGGGCTGCGATCTGCTTGTAGATCTCCACCCTCGCCGCTTCGGCGACCCTCCCCGACCCGGTCGTCGCGAAGGGCTCGATGGCAAAGACCATCCCCTCCTCAAGGACGGTGCCGCCGTTCATCGCGACGTTCGGGATCATGGGCTTACCATGGAGGTCGTAGCGGTCGAGGCCGTGCCCGGTGAGGTTTCCGACCGATTTGTAGCCGTGCTCCTCGATCGCCGCCTGGATGATCACCCCGAGCTCTCCGGTGACGATACCCGGCCGGACGGCGCCGATCGCCGCCTCGAGGGCTGCACGGGACGCCTCGACGAGCGGGCCGTGGTCGCCGAGGTCGACGGTCATGGCGGTGTCGGCGATGTAGCCGTCGACGTGGATCCCGAGATCGACCTTGATGAGGTCGCCCCGGGCGAAGACCCGCTCGTCGCCGGGCATGGCGGTGTCGTGCGCCGCGGCCTCGTTGAAGGAGACGTTTAAGGGGAAGGCGAGCAGCGCACCCTCCTCGGCCACCATACTCTCCGTCTCTTCGACCATCTCGAGGAGGGACGTCCCCTCCTTCACGAGCCCCGCACCCCGGCGGAGCACCTTCCGTGCCAGCACCCCTGCTTCCCGGTAGGCGTCGTAGACTTCGTCGTCCATGATCATAGCATGAGCTCCTCTCCGTATTGGGTGAACCGGTCAAACCCGGTCTCTGTCACCGCGCCCATATCCTCCAGGCGGACGCCGCCGGTTCCGGGGTAGTAGAGCCCCGGCTCGATCGTGACGACGTTGCCGGCGACGAGCGCCCCGCCCTGCGGCCCGAGCGACGGTTCTTCGTGCACCTCGAGCCCGACACCGTGGCCGAGGCTGTGAATGAACCCCTGCGCGTTGCTCTCGTAGCCGCGGTCGCGGAAGAACTCGACCGTCGCGCGGTAGAGGTCTGCGCCGACGGCGCCGGCGCGGAGCATCGATGCGGCGTTGGCTTTTGCGTCCCGCACAGCCTCGTACATCTCCCGGACTTCCGGAGAGGGTTCGCCTTTCACGACCGTCCGGGTCATATCGGCGTGGTAGCCGGTCAGTTCGTCCTGTGGGAAGATGTCGATGACGATCGGCTCGTTCTCCCGGAGCGGCCCGGTACCGGGGCTGTGCGGGAGGGCAGTGTCGAGACCGCAGGAGACGATGGTGTCGACCCCGCGGTAGCCTTGGGCGAGGAGGTAGGTGTGCATCTCAGCGCGGACGGCTTCAGAAGTGAGGGGCGCGCCGTTCCGGTAGAGGACGCCCCCCCTCGGGACGGACGACCGGATGAGCGCGATCCCGCGCTCCATCGCGGCCTCGGTAGCCCGCTGGACCGAGCGTATCCGCTCGATCTCCTCTGGCGTCTTGACCGCCCGCATCGCCTCGACCGCCCCCCGCTCGTCGAGCACGACCGGCTGGAACGATTCGAGTTCCCGGGCGAGGGCGAGCGGGAAGTTCGCGGGGACGAGGACGGGGCCGCCGGCGAGGTCGGCGATCATGTGGGCGGTCGCGCGCCAGCGCGGCTCTCCTGCCTTGATGTAATCGAGGTAGCCTGCGTCGGCACGGGTGACGACCGCCGCCGTCGATTCGCGGACGGCACGTTCATGCTCCATCTGCGGGACGACGATCATCCCGCGCTCGCCCGGCTTCTGGATGTAGACCACAGGATCGGTGGTGCGGAACCGAGTCAGGTAGCGCACGTTGGCATCTATCGACGAGCCGTAGGCCACGTATGCCGCCGTATCTGCATCCCGGATAGCCGAATCCAGTTCATTCATTCTACTACCTCTCCTGTTGAAACCACAAGTACTTTTACCCCCGCGTTCAAGTATGAATAATGGATGAGGCAACCAAACAGGTCTTCAAGGCAAAGTTCATCATGCTGACGGTGATGCTCAACGTCATCGTCCTCTGCTTCGCCATGGGTGTCTTCGTCCTCTTCCGGTACGCGCCCCAGGGGACCTTCGGTCTTGCGATCGGCCTTCTCCTCCTCGTAATAGGAGCGGTCGTCTCCGTATCATTCCGGAAGAAGTATGCCCGGACAAAGGTCTGGCTGCACGAACAACCATAATGTGTGCGTGGCACTCGCGCGGGTACATCCATGCTGGCAAAGATCAAATCCGAGATCGAACTCGTCTCAAGACACCTGGAGGTGATCCGGGCGGTCGTGGAGCACCAGCCCATCGGCATCATGAAACTTGCCGAGATCCTGGATCTCCCCTACCACCGGGTCCGCTACTCGCTGCGGATCCTGGAGCAGGAGGGGTACATCCGCGCCTCGCCGGCAGGCGCGGTGGCGACACCCCTTGCGAGCGACCTTCTTTCCAACCTTGATGCCGAGGTCGACGAACTGATCGATCTCCTTCTGGTTATCCGGAAAGAGAGTTCCCGTAACGTTTAATACGATTCAGTCAAGACACTATAGAGCACTTGTTTCAGTGCCGCCATAACTCAGTTGGTAGAGTGGCTGGCTGTTAACCAGCATGTCACAGGTTCGAGTCCTGTTGGCGGCGTACTCACTTTTACCCTTGTTCTACCTGCGCTATCCTGTCCCCGTAACCCCCTGAAACGCGAGAAGCCAACATGTACGCCGAAAACGAGATAGCCGTGGTTGCGTGCTGAAAAGAGAATATGCCGGTGCACCATAGCCTCCACTCCTCGACGGTGAACGCCGCCTCGCACCACTACACGCAATCTCGTGGGGGTGGGTTCTACTCTGGCGGGGTCACCTGCTCCAGGGGGATCGGCCCGAGAACAGAACTCTCTCCGACCGGTGCGCTTCCTCTACGGCGTCCCTCTTTGCCGCAGCCTCCAGGCATTCCGCGCTGCAGTAGGGTATGCTTCCGCCTGCGGCCCGCTCCTCTAGCGAGAACTCCCGTCCGCAGTATCCGCAATAGGCTAATTTCGGCATCCGAATTCACCTGAGGATAGAGGAGGCATGCCAGAGGATAAACTTTTCTTCAGGATCCGGATAATCACCATACGCCGTTCCAGAACCGTCCATTCTGCGGACCGGCGTGAGGGTTTCAGCAGCTACCCACGTGTGCAGGAGGACCGCCATCCATTATTAGCAGCAGGGAGGCGATGCGCCACGACTGCACGAAAGAACTATTACCTCTCTTTCCAGTAACCTCCGCATGGAGATTCAGCCGTTTACCGTCAATATTCCGGGGTACGTCCAGGACGATCTCCGGGTTCGGCTCCAGGAGACCCGTCTCCCCGACGAAGTCGAGGGCTCGGGCTGGGACTACGGGACGAATCTCGACTGCATGGCGGGACTGGTGGATTACTGGCTGAACCAGTTCGACTGGCGGGCCCGCGAAGCGGAGTTAAACCGATTTCACCACTACACCGCCGATATCGACGGGATGAAGATCCACTTCGTCCACGAGCGCGGGAAGGGGCCGGACCCGATCCCGATCATCCTCACGCACGGTTGGCCGGACTCCTTCTACCGCTACCAGAAGGTCATCCCGCTGCTCATCGACCCGGCGGCGTACGGCGGGGATGCCGCCGACTCGTTCGACGTCGTCGTTCCGTCGATCCCCGGCTACGGGTTCTCCGGCCGCCCGCGAGAGCGCGGGATGACTTCGGCGCGGGTCGCCGACCTCTGGGCGCGGTTGATGACCGACGTGCTCGGCTACGAGCGGTTCGCCGCAGGAGGCGGGGATATCGGGAGCGGGATCTCCCAGCTCCTCGCGCTCAGGCATCCAGGGAGGGTCGTCGGCCTCCACCTCACCGATCCCGGGTTCTTCTCCCTCGACACCAATATCCCCGGCCTCTCGGAGAACGAACGGGAGTATCTCGATACGATCCGGCAGCTATGGATGCAGGAGGGCGCTTACAGCATGGTGCAGTCGACAAAACCGCAGACGCTCGCCTACGGGCTCAACGACTCGCCCGCAGGTCTCGCCGCATGGATCGTCGAGAAGTTCCGCTCCTGGAGCGACTGCGGCGGCGATATCGAGCGGCGGTTTAGCAAGGACGAACTCTTCACGAACATCATGATCTACTGGACGACGGAGACGATCGGGTCGTCGGTCCGACTCTACTATGAGAACGTGCACGCCCTGCCGCTCTCCTTCCTCAACGAACGTATCGAGACTCCGGTCGGGATGGCCGTCTTCCCGAAGGACTTCATCCCGCCGCCCCGGGAATGGGTGGAGCGGAGACTGAACATCGAGCGGTGGACCGAGATGCCGCAGGGCGGCCACTTCACGGCAATGGAGGAGCCGGAACTCTTCGCCCGGGATATCCGGGAGTTCTTCCGGCCGCTCCGGGCGGAGCGCCGGACGGCCGTGGGGGTGTCGGGATGACGGTACGGCCCTACACCATCAGCGTCCCCGACGTGACGCTCGACGACCTCCGGGAACGGCTCGCCCGCACCCGTTTCCCCGACGAGGTCGAGGGCTCGGGCTGGGACTACGGGACGAACCTCGGTTATATGAGGGAACTGGTCGACTACTGGCTGCACACCTACGACTGGCGGGCGCAGGAAGCGGCGTTGAACCGGTTCCATCACTACATCGCCGATATCGATGGGCAGGAGATCCGCTTCATCCACGAGCGCGGGAAGGGGCCGGACCCGATCCCGCTCATCCTCTTCCACGGCTGGCCGGACTCGATCTGCCGTTACCTCAAGTTGATCCCGATGCTCACCGATCCGGCGGCGTACGGCGGCGATCCTGCCGACTCGTTCGACGTCGTCGTCCCCTCGCTCATCGGCGATCCCGGGATGTCGCCCCCGGACAAAGGACGGCCGCTTGCAGCGATGGCGGAGTTAGCCTACCGGCTGATGACCAGGGAACTCGGGCATGAGCGGTTCGGCGCCGGCGGCGGGGACGGCGGGAGCCCGATCTCGCAGATCATCGGCGTAAACCACCCGGAGTCGATCATCGGCCTCCACCTCACCGATATCGGGTTTCCCATTCTCACGGCAGACTTCCCTGACCTCTCGGATGCGGAGCGGGAGTACCTCGCGAGATCGCGAGAAAGGGGATTTATCGAGGGCGCGTATGCGGTGCTCCAGGGCACGAAACCGCAGACCCTCGCCTACGGGCTCGTCGACTCGCCCGCGGGCTATGCCGCCTGGATCATCGAGAAGTTCCGTACCTGGAGCGACTGCGACGGGGACCTTGAGACTGTCTACACGAAGGACGAACTGCTGACGAACGTCATGCTCTACTGGACGGCCGGCCCGTCGGTCAGGGCGATCAGTTACCGCGAGGAGTGGGTAGCGCCTTCGCTTGCGCCGGACCAGCGGGTCGACGTCCCGGTGGGGCTCGCGCTCCCCCCGAAGGATATCGACCCGCTCCCACCGCGGGAGTTTGCGGAGCGCAACCTAAAAGACATCCGGCGCTGGACGGTGCTTGAGCGCGGCGGCCACTTCGCGGCGATGGAAGTCCCGGACCTCATGGCACGGGAGATCCGGGCGTTCTTCCGACCGCTACGTGAGACCCGGAGGGAGGCGATCCCGAAAGGAAACGTTCGTAACCCCTGACGTCGATCTCCATGCATCGATGGAGCGATCGAGATGCCGAGGCTGGTACTGATCGATACGGCGACGGGGACGCGGGTCCGCCACCGTATCAGGAGCTGGAAGCAGGCCTTGAAGCAGCAGGAGTGGTACGAGACGAAACTCGGGCGGCGGGTGCGGATCGAGAAGGTCTTTGAGCGGTAACGCCGCTTTGGCCGCCGGGAAAGAATGATAGCCCTGCCGGGCGTACCTGACAGTCATGCACGGCGATGCGGCGGAGCGAGTCTCGCTCGGGGATGCCCTCAGGGAGGCGGAGGTCTCCCGCCGGGAGGGGAGGAAGAACCCGGCGTTCGCGGCAGGACTCTCGCTCCTCTTCAACGGCCTCGGCCAGGCCTACAACGGACAGTTCGCACGGGGCGTCCTGGTGCTGCTCGGAAGCCTCCTCGGCCTCTTCGTCCTGATCGTTCCGGGGGTGGCGATCTGGGCCTGGGGGGTCTACGACGCCTACCGGACGGCGAAAGGCATGAACGAGGGTCTCGTCCCCTACCGGGAGACGAGCGTGCTCATGATCGTCGCGTTCGTGGTCGTCTGGGCGGTGACGATCGTTTCTCTCTCGGCGGCGTCGGCGATGCTGCTCGTCATGCTGGGGCAGCGGGGGATGCTGTAGACGGTTGTTCTGCGGGTGGCCGGATATCTTTTCCAGAGTGAATACGTTCAAAAAGAGGGTATGCCTGCTTGATCGGGTTGCAGGAACCAGACTATCGACGTGGCTTTACGTAACATTTATCCCCTTCGCATACGGACCATGCATCCAGTGAGTAAGTCCTTCCCGAAACGGATGAGGCTACCTTGAGGTAGGTGGGACAAAGTAGGGAGGGGTTCACCATGCTACTTCTGGCGACCTTTAAGGACGAGTGCACTCGCCGTTTCAGGTCCGGCAGCATTGCAGCATTTCTTGTACCCCCGGCACCCTCCCCGCGTCTCGCACCGGCATGCCCTGCGGTGTACCACTCCACCCGACTATCATCCCGATATACTCCCGGACACCCGATATTCAGACTTGTTAGCACAATAAGAAACATTCATATTACCCGATCGACAATAAAAGACCCATGATAGGTCTCCCGGCAAATCGTCTCTTCTGCATCCTTCTCCTGTCGCTCTTCATCCCGGCCGCGGTCTGCGGCGCATCGGTCACCCGGACACTCTCCACGACCGAGCCGGGGGTGGGGGAGGTCTTTGTCGTCTCGCTCTCGACCGACGGCATCGACCTCGGCGGGGTGGTCGAGACGCTGCCGGCAGGCTACGCCTTTGCGGGGACCGACCACCCGGACGACCGCGTCCTCGTCCGGGGGCAGAAGATCGGGTTTGCCGTGATGAACGAGACCCGCATAACCTACACCGTCACCGCCCCCACCTCCGGGAGCGGGGATATCACCGGGACGTGGGAGGACTTCCTCGGTGAGACGAACGGGGAGATAGCCCCCTCGCACGTCGCGGTGGACGGGATCGAGACCGATCCGGAGAAGAGCGCCGAGAAACCCGCCGCACAGGAAGCCGCATCGCCGTTTGCGGTCCTTGCAGCGGTTGCCGCCCTCCTCATCGCCGGAAGGGGTGGTCGGCGATGAAGCGACTCCTCCTCGCCCTCCTCCTGCTCCTCGCCGTCCCGGCCTCGGCGGCGGCAGGCGGAATCCCCGGGGACGCCGACGGCGACGGGGTGCTCACCTCCGGCGAATACGCCTTGGCGGCCCTCGCCTACCTTGATGCCGCCTACATGGGCGGGGCGGGAGACCTCGACCGAACCGACATCCAGGACGCCGCCTGGGTCTACGCTCGCTGGGACGGGAAACCCCGCGAGGTCGTCGACTCCTCGGGGCAGACGGTGACGCTCTACCGCCCCCTGCGCCGGGTCGTGACCTTCACCGGCGAGTCCCTCGAGACCCTCCGGTCTCTCGGGTTCGATATGGACAGAGTTGTCGCCGTTGACAAATACAGCCACGAGAAGAAGACCTTCTTCCCCGAATGCCAGAATAAGGCAAACGTCGGGTCGATCTGGTCGCCCGACATGGAGAAGGTCATCTCCGTGCGGCCGGACGCGGTCTTCCTCTACGCGACGATCAGCACCGCGGCCTGCGACGACATCCAGAAGCGGCTCGAGGCGAGCAGCCCCGTCATCCGGGTCTTCCGGTTCGACTGCTTCAAGCCCGCCACCTACGCGGACGAGATCCGCACCATCGCCTCGATCGTCGATGCACCCGAGCGGGGAGAGGAGTTTGCGTCATTTTACGAATCGACGATGGACCGGATCCGGGACGGCACGGGCACCATCCCGGACAATGAGAAGACCCGGGTCTACTTCGAGTACTGGTTCGACTACACGACCGTCGCCGCCAGTGCGGGCTACAACGAGAAGACCGAACTCGCCGGAGGGCTGAACCCCTTCGCCGTCGGGACCGCGGAGTACCCCGTCGTCGACCCCGAGGCGATCCTCGTCGCGGACCCCGAGGTCATCGTCAAACTGGCCGGGCAGGGCCTGGCCGCCGGCGGATACGCGGGCCACGACCCCGAAGCGCTCGCTGCGATCCGGTCGGCGCTCATCGAGCGGCCCGGGTGGACGACGATCTCCGCGGTGAAGGACGGTCGCATCCACGTCATCCACTCCGACATCCTCGGCGGCGCCCAGCACTTCATCGGGACGGCCTACCTCGCAAAGTGGTTCTACCCCGACCGGTTCGCCGACCTCGACCCGCACGCCGTCCACCAGCGCTACCTGACCGAGTTCCAGGGGATCGACTTCGACCTCGCGTCCAAAGGAACGTTCGTCTACCCGTGACCGGTGCAGAAATGGAACAGAGCATCGTCATCCAGGAGGGCTATGCCCGGCTGAAGAAGACCCGGGCCCTCTTCATCGGCGGGCTCCTCGCCGCCCTCACCGTCCTCGTCGGCGTCGCGGTCACGCTCGGGTCGGCCGACTTCACCGTGGCCGAGTCTTACCTCGCGATCCTCGCCGGGCTCTTCCCCGGCACGTTCACCGCCCCCGATATGGCCGGGATCATCGTCTGGGACTACCGGCTCCACCGGGTGCTCTTCGCGGTCGCGGCCGGGTTCGGGCTCGCGGTGGCGGGCTCGGTCATGCAGGGGATCCTTCGAAACCCGCTCGCGAGCCCCTTCACCCTCGGGATAGCGTCGGCGGCAACCACCGGCGCCTCGATCGCGATCGTCCTCGGCGCCGGGGTCGTCGGAGGGGAGTACCTCGTCATCGGCAACGCCTTCCTCTTCGCGTTGCTTGCTGCGCTCGCCATCTACGGGATGGCCCGCTACCGGGGGATCGGCTCCGAGACGATGGTTCTCGCCGGTATCGCCATCATGTACCTCTTCTCCGCGGTGACGTCGCTCCTGCAGTACGTCGGCAGCGCCGAACAACTCCGTGCGGTGGTCTTCTGGACATTCGGCTCGGTCGACAAGTCCACCTGGCCCAAACTCGCCATCGTCTCCCTCGTCCTCGCCTGCACCATACCCTACCTCCTCTACCGCGCCTGGGACTTAAACGCCCTCGCGGAAGGGGACGAGGTGGCGGCCGGTCTCGGGGTGCCCGTGGAGCGCTCGATGATCGTCTTCATGGCGATCGCCTCTCTCATCACCGCGGTGATCATCTGCTTCACCGGGACGATCGGGTTCATCGGGCTCGTCGCCCCGCACATCACCCGGATGGCGATAGGAGGGGATTTCCGCACGCTCCTCCCCGCCTCGGGCCTCGTGGGGGCGCTCCTCCTCCTCGGTGCGGACAGCATCGCACGGAGCGTCCTTGCGCCGCAGATCCTCCCCGTCGGGATCGTGACCGCGTTCCTCGGCGTGCCGTTCTTCATCTATCTCTTCATGCACCGGAGGGAGGCCTGATGCCCCGGCTCTCGGTCGAAGACCTCTCGTTTGCCTACCGGGACCGCCAGGTGCTCCGGGGGATCACCTTCTCTGTCGACGCGGGCGAGGTGCTCGGGCTCGTGGGGCCGAATGGATGCGGGAAGACGACGCTCATCAAGTGTGTCGACGGGATGCTCACCCCGGACGGGGGACAGGTGGTGCTCGACAGCCGGGAGATCCGCACAATGCACCGCCGCGAGGTCGCGCAGGCGATGGCCTACGTCCCGCAGTCGGCCGGAAACCGGACTGCGGCGACGGTCTTTGAGACCGTCCTGATGGGGAGGCGGCCCTACCTGAACTGGACGGTGAGCAGGGCCGACGAGGAGAAGGTGGTTGCCGCGCTCGATGCCCTCGACCTCGGGGATCTCGCGCTCCGCAGGGTCGGCGAACTCTCCGGCGGGGAGCGCCAGCGGGTGATGATCGCCCGGGCGCTCGTGCAGGAGACCGGGGCGATCCTCCTCGACGAACCGACGAGCAACCTGGACGTCTGCCACCAGATGGGGGTCATGGAGGTTCTCCGCGGGCTTGCGGAGGAGAAGGGGCTCTCGGTCGTCATCGCGCTCCACGACTTAAACCTCGCCGCCACCTACTGCCACCGCCTCCTCGTCATGAAAGCGGGGTCGGTCTACGGCTACGGGGCGCCGGCGGAGGTGCTCACCGAGGAGATGCTCAGGACGGTCTACGGCATCGAGGCGGTGGTGAAACGGGATCTTGCGGCGCCCTACGTGGTCCCGGTCAGGCCGGGCAGCCTCCGGGGAGGGGCGTGAGAGTCCCTACCTCCCCGGGTGCTTCAGTGCCCCCATTTCCTCCATGGCCGGGTGAATCCCGATGGAGCCGGCCTTCAGGAGTGCTGCCGGATCCTCCACCGCGACCAGCCGAAAGACCGTGCTGCTGCCGGGATCGATCCACTCGTTGATGACGATCATCCCGTCAGGGGTCTTCCCCACGGCCCGCATCTCCATGATCTCGCCGGTTCTCCCGGGCTCCCACGAGAAGATACTCATGAACTGCACGACAAACCACCCACTCCGTCTCCCGCCCGGCACGCCGGGATCGGGCAGGTGGCGTCAACGGGCCGCGGGTATAAATACCTGGCGCAGGGCGCCGGGGAACATCGGGCAACCGGCTCTCCCGCCGAAAAAAGCAGCCGTTCCCCGGACGGCCGTCCGGGGTTACCTCTGCCGGGGCCGCGTCTCGACCCGCTCGGTCGTCACGACATCGGGCGGCGGGGTCTCTGTCCGCCGCATGGCCTCCGCCTCCTCGCGGGTCGGCGGGGTCATGGTTCCGGCCGACTGGATGAGGCTGTAGTCTGCCTCCCGCGGCCAGTTGTCCTCGTCGAAGCCCGGCAGGTCGTCCAGCCGCTGCTTCTCGATGTTCACGACGAATTTGTCGTCCCCGGGGCGGTAGATCACGGCTTCCGGCGGGATGGCGAACCTCTTTGCCGCTATCCCGAGCATGCCGCCGTGACGGAGCACCAGGTACTCCACCTTGCCCTCGGGGAACCCTATCCGCATATCCGAGATCTCCCCGAGGTTATCTCCCTGCGGGTTGATCACGTTCTTGTCCAGGATGTCGTCGGCCGACATGAACCACTCCTCACCGGCCGTCCGCGTCCTGCGTTCGAGGATTACTTCCGATCGCTCCTGCATCTTCCTCAGCTCCATCACCCCTGCATCGGGGGCGTGCACCGGATGTCGGGAGTCCTTAAAATAATTTGCACACCGCGGCCAATGGATGGCCAGGTCTGGCGGGAGATGCGCCCTCTGTCAAAAATAAGACCAAAAGATCGCCTGTACTCAAAAATAACCCCTATAAATCACACGAATAAAATGAATTAGATTATAAAGGGGTGCGCCAATCCCCTCCTCATGGGGCCAACTGTCAAACTGGATCTCACCAGAATCCTCCAGGCGACAGGCGAGTTGCAACACTTCCTCGACCTGGGGGCTGCCCGCCTGCGGGCGGAAGGGCCATTGCCACAAGAGGCGTCCGAAGAGTTGATCTTCTCGATGGCCGACGAACTTGAGGAACACCTGCGAACGATGCGGGACCGGCAGGGGTCCGCGAGCATCAACGATCTCCGGGTCTGGACCAGGGCTTGGATCGACGAGCGGCAGGAGGCGCTTGCCCAAAAACCGCCGTAGGCGAGCGATCGGGAGTGCCCGGCCGGCGGGCATCTCCACAAGGCGGACGGCACCCGGCGCGGCAACTCCCGGCGAGACCCCATGGTTTATCAGCACGCGCACCCATGCGCACCCGATGCCCCACTTCGACCTCTTCTTCAAGACCGAAGAACTGCGGCGGAGGCTTGAGCCGCACCTCGACCTCATCCCGCCGTACTTCCAGTTCACCGTCCGGACGGGAACCCCGGAGATCCGCTACTTCGACCAGAAGGACCCCATGTGGAAGGGCTTCCCCTTCCCGGTCCCCGACGGAACCGTCTACGTCTTCGACGATCCGATCCCCGCCCGGGCGCTCGGGGGCGGGATGCAGAACCGCGCGAGCATCCGGGTCACGCGGGAGGACAGGGACGATGAGGCGATCGTCCTCCGCATCTGGCACGAGATCCTGCACGCGATCGGGCAGCCCGCGGACGATATGGTCAGGCGGGCGGGCGAGTGGCAGAGCCTCGCCGACCGGCTTGTCTGGGCGGCCTGGCAGTCGCTCTCCCGGCCGGTCGACGTGCCGTTCTGGCACCGGAAGTTCTACGCGTGGCTGACGGAGCGGGCGGCGAGCGGAGCGGGAGGGAGGTAGGGCTGCGGGCTCGCCGCCCGTTGCCTCCCTGTCGGGACGGGGGGAGGACGGGCTGCTCGAGTTTAATTTCAGGCAGAAATGCGGTTCCTCCGGCCATCGGGGATTACGCCTGCCGGAAACTACTATCAGCAGCCGAAACTAACCCTGGAGTATGAGATCTCTTGCGATTTCATTCACAGTCCTGCTTGTTCTCGGCCTGTCTTTGATCTCGGCCGGTTGCATGCAGAGCGATTCCAGCACGGGTGTCCCGACACCGGAGAGTACCACCGTACCGCAGGAGCAGTACACCTCGAACGAGACGCTCGTCGCCTTCGTCGAGAGTGCGGTTGCCTACGTCAGAGAGAACGGGAAAGAGAAGGCCCTTGCCGAGTTTTCCGACCCGAACGGCTCGTTTATCCAGGGCGAACTCTACATCTATGCCTACGACTTCAACGGCACCACCCTCGCCCACCCGATCAACCCGGAGAAGATCGGCGTCAACCGCATAAATGAGACAGAGGGGAATGTCGGGGCGTTCCTTCGACAGGTAAACGAGGAGATCAGAAACGGGGAGAGTTTCCACCGGATCGCCTACATCAACCCCGCGCATAACGGAACGGTTGAGTCGAAACTGGCATACACTGTGCAGATGGACGATGACTGGTGGCTCGGGTCAGGGATCTATACGGGGCCTGCCGATCTGCCCGCGGCAGCAACCCCAACGGCCGGGGCCGATTAACCTGCGCCGCCCGGCGACGTCGTGTGCTTCCCAGACGACACGACCGAGGAGATGGGCGACGGGATCCCCCGACCGATCGGGAGGCCCTCTCCGTCGATACCACGGCAACGGTAGCGGATGTCCTGACCCTGTACCGGGACCGTGCCGCATCCTACCCCTTTTCTCCGATATGACCGTAGGGCCGGGGTTCTCAAGCCCCAGGGATGATACACCGCCCCGGTCTCCCCGCGGGCCCCAATCGGGCGGCGGGCACCCAATTTTCCGCCAGGGCTCTCCGGGGAGGTTGAACCGGATATCCAATCCTCTCCAGGCAGCCATCACCTGCGCCGGTCGATATCGGCCGTAATGCCAGAACCGGCCTCTAATTACCCATAATAGACCCCTTTTTCCCGGGTATTTCCCGCAATCAGCGGCGATGAATTCCGAAATCCTCAAAACACCAGAGGAAAAACTATAGTGGTTTCTGGATGACTATTGAACTCCTGATTATCCTGCTGTACCTCGCAGCGATGCTTGCCATCGGTTTCATTGTCCAGCGTCGTGGCGGCGTCAATACGTCGAAGGGGTACCTGATTGCCAATAAGAACGTAGGTCCACTCCTCATCGGCGGGACGCTCTTTGCCACGTTCTGGGGCGGCGGCACCCTGCTCGGAGGGGCCGGCGCGGCTTACGGCGGCCATATGCTCGCCACTATCGCGGATCCATGGGCCTCGGGCATCACGCTCATTCTGATGGCACTCTTCTTCGTGACGATCCTGCGGAAGATGAAGATCGCATCTCTCGGCGAGATGTACTACCTGCGGTATGGGACACGGGGCGCACTCCTCGCCTCGCTCCTCTCCATTCCCACGCTCCTCTTCTGGACCTCGGTGCAGATCCTCGCCATCGGCAAGATCCTCAACATCCTGATCGGCCTTCCCGGTCTCGAGAGCGCCGTCCTCGCGGGGCTGATCGTGATCATCTACACCTACCTCGGGGGGATGCTCGCCGTCATCATCACCGACAACATCCAGATGGTTCTGATCCTCCTCGGCCTTGTGTTCCTCATACCGACAGGCATCGCATTCGTCGGCGGTTTCGATGTCATCGCCGCGAACACCCCGACGGACTTCTGGTCGATCCTCCCAAGCGACGCCTCCCCGAGCGGCATCGGGTGGACGGTCACCGGCATCATGGCCTGGTTTGCCGCATGGTGCGGTATGGGGCTCGGCAGTCTCGCGTCGCTCGATATCTCCCAGCGGGTCTTCTGCGCACGCGATGACAGGGCCGCAAAACAGGGGCTCTTCCTTGGCGCGGGGCTCTACTGGGTCGCCGGCCTCGGGCCCATCTTCCTCGGCCTGCTCGGGATCGTGATGGTCAACACCGGCATGATCGACGGCGCCATCCTGGCCGAGGACCCCGAGTTGATCGTGCCTTTCCTGGCAAAGACCCTGCTCTCCCCCTGGATGATGGCCATCTTCGTCGGTTCCCTGATGGCGGCGATCATGTCCACGGCGAGTTCCGCGATCTTCGCGGCGGCCGCCGTGATCTCGACCACCATCATTCACGGCGCGGTCTCCGATCACGCCCGGGACGACAGAAAGGTGTTGCGGCTCACCCGCGCTCTCGTCGTCGCCATCGGGCTCTTTAGCATCGGGATCAGCTTCATTGCGCCCGGCCTCTACGACCTGATGATCTTCGGGTTCACCCTGCTCTTCGCCTGCCTCTTCTGGGCGCTCGTCTGCGGTCTCTTCTGGAAGCGGGCGAACGCACCCGGCGCCATCGCCTCGATGGCGGGCGGCTTTGTCACGACGGTGGCAGGCGTCATCGTTCTCTCGGTGCAGCAGGGGACGCCGACCCTCGTCCCGCCGGACAACGAGTGGATGGTCTTCTTCACCTTCGTCCCGATGGTCGTTGGCGGGATCATGATGTACGCCGTCTCGATGCTGACGCAGAAGACGCATCCCCCTGTCCCGCTGAAGGATACAGACGGGGCCATCCTCAAGTGGCCGGACCTTGGGGGGGCGACCGTCGTGACGGAGAAGGGGTATCCCGTCGCCCGGGCGGCGGCCGGCGACGAAGAGTGAGGAGTATCCCCCGCCATCCTTCATTTTTATGAACAGCCCCGGAGGAATTATGATCGATGAGACTGCCGCACGGGATCAGGTCCGGGAAGGATAGCGAGGCGGGATGGGTGGCGATCTCGCCGGACGAGTTCTCGCAGAGGCTCGCGTCCACCCGGGCCGAGGCGGAGAAGATCCTCGAGGCGGCAGAGAACGACCTGGCCACCCTTACCGGGGTTAAGTGGAGTCTCAGATTTACGTCGCCCATCCTCGGAGCGGCGATCCTGGTCAACCTGGGGCTCCTCTTCGCATATACCCCGGAATACTACCTCTACTGGATCATGGCGTCCTTCATATTCCTGATGATCAACCCCTTCCTCCTCCTGCTCCCAACCGATACGGCGGATCTGAAGTCTTACATCCGGTATTTTAAGGATCTCAAAAGCAGGGAGAGGACGAGCCTTGAGGAGATCATATCGTGGGAGCGTCTTGAGAAGGGCGCCGCCGTCCCCGCCGAGGCGATAGAGACAGTCCGGCGGCTCACGCGGCAGAGGAGGTCCCTCTACGAACTCGGCTGGAACCTCTTCTTCATCAACTGCCAGCCGCTCGCCCCGGGCTTTCTCGTGCTCTTCTCCCTCTCCTCGGTCTTTGCACTTGCAGGCTGGCTCGTGGGCGGCGAGTTCGAGGCCTACTCCGCCGTGATCGTCACCGTCCAGTCCGCCGCGATCATCGTCTTCTACCTCGCGATCGTATACGTGCAGCCGTACTCGCGGGGCTTCTTTGCGGGGATACTCGGGATACATTCCCGCATCAGGGAGCGGTACAACGAGGCCTGGATTAGGGGGCTGAAGTATGCGCTCACCGCCGCCGTCGTGACGACCGTCGCCGGCATCCTTACCATCGCGGCGATCGTCCTCCCCGGGGTGACCTACCAGAGTTTCATCTCCGCCGAGGCCGACATCGAACTCGGGGCCGGCATGTTCGCCCTCATCTTTCTAACGCAGCTGATCATTGTCCGGCACCTGCAGGGCGGGTACAGCCGCAGACTCGTCAACTCCCTCCTCTCGTCCAGGATCGCGACGATCCGCGAGGAGGTGCTCCCGGCCGTCGGAGACCTAGCCCCGGCGCCGGGGAGCGGGGTCGTGACGGCGCAGATGGTGCAGGACCTTGAGAGGATAACCCTCGATCTCGCCCGGTACCGGGCACTCAAGATCGACTACGCCTCGCTCTTCGGCTACTTCCCCGTCTGTATGGTGACGCCGGACGTCGGTGCTGTCATGCGGATCGCCGGGACGGGGGACGTCGGCCGCGAGAGATCCCCGGTTGAGAGGGCGGCGGCGTAGGTCTCCGCAATCTTATTCCATGCTGACCCTCGCCTATCATGCATGGAAGAAGACGGAGAACATCTCGGCCGACCCGGCCGCCGACCGCCGGTTCTTCCTGGCCGCCGCCACGCTCTGGAGGGCGAACATCCGGGAGGAGGCGCTGCGCAACCGGGTGCTGATCGATCCCCATTCCCCGGAGAAGTTCCGGGTGAACGGCGTTTTGTTCAACATTCCAGAGTTTTACGAGGCATTCCCGGAGATCCAGCCCGGTGACGCTCTCTATCGGGACATCGAAGAGAGGCCCGTCATCTGGTGACGGGCTCGGTATACTCTTTTTTGGCGCAAACAGGAGCCGAGATCTCGGGACGGTAACACTCCCGCCCCGGGATAGGGTCAACATCATGGGATAATCAGGCAAACCGGAGATATCCTCCGATCCCCATCCGCCTCAAGTCCGCTCAGCCGCTTGCCGACGAAACATTTAGGACATGTTATATACACTTACGTTGATTATATATTATTTTCCATTGGGAAATACCGTTGATTTTTCCGACACCCCGGATTTTCGGCGATATTTGCCGACAATTACAGATTGGACTGACGTACAGCGGAGTTCTACTGCAATGGCAGACAGTGACAGAGTGAAGGATATTTTTGGCAGGGCCGAGGAGATTGCGTCCGGTGCTGCCGATAAGGCAACCGTGATGATCGACTCTGCAGCGGCCAGGGTCTCAGCGGGTGTCGAGGAGATGCGCGAGGAGTCCAGAGCATCTCCGCGTACAGGCAACGGCAACTACGCTCAGGACGGCGATGTCCGTGCAGCGCCGGAGGCGGGTGAGTGCGTCCTCTCCGGTGAACTCTCCGTCTCCAACACGGCAGGCGATGCAGCGGGCATACCGGTCAGGCACACCGCGGGCGAGGTCGTGAAAGGGTGCATGCTAAAGAGGATCGACGGATTCAAGAGCGGTTTAGCGAATAAGAAACTCCTGATAACTGCGGGAACCATGGCACTCGTCTGGTTTGCCCTGACCATCCTCCCGGCCCTGGGGTTCAACCCGGCTCCCGTGCAGTCCCTCTCCTTCCTGACGTTCGCACGGGGCGGGCTCTCCGGCGGGGTGCCGGGGCTCATCGGCGGCCTCATCGGGAAAGGGCTGATCGCCTACTTCGCGACGCTGCTCATCGTCGGCGGGATCTCCGGCGAAAGTATCGTCTCAAACGTGCGCTCTTTTGCTGCACGGTTCTCCGGGCAGAAATGGGATCTCACGTCAATCTCTCCTCTTCTCATCGGCGGCGGCGCGGCCCTCTTCGTCTACAACTTCCTTGCGGGAACATCGTCGATCATGAACTGCATGGTGGGGATCGTGGCGTTCCTCCTCGCCGCCCGTGCGCTGGCGAACCGGGCGGGCTGCGTGCGGCAGGTCATTGCCGCGGTCTTTGCAAAAGAGGGCAGGGCCGACTCCGGGCTGGTCACACAGGTGATGGCGGGATGGGCCGGAGGGTTCGGTCTCGGCGTCGTCCTCTCCGTCTTCGGGGGATACACCTGTTACATCGCCGGGTTCCTCCTCCTCGTGGCCGGCGTCGTCCTGATGGTCACCGTGCAGAAGCAGGCGGGAGGTGTCCCGGCATGAGACCGATGGCGAGAATGCTGCTCGTGCTCCTTGCAGCCTTCTTCCTTACTGGAATTGCGGCTGCAAGTTACTCGCTCACCGACACCAACAGTTACGACTACAAACTGGCGAGCAAGTACATCCACAGCATGGAAGACGAGGGGTTCGTCGTCGATATGCCGATCGGCGTCTACAAGAAAGGGACGGACGAACTCCTTGCGACCGAGAACACCCTGCTGATCATCAGCAACCTCGGAAAAGTAGACCCCGAGGCGGAACGGCTTGTCCTGACCGAGATCCCGACAGACGTCTACAGTTACACCTACCAGGGCGACGCAGGCGGCGGCGAGATCAGGCAGATTACGGGAGAAGTCACCGCCGGCCGCTACATCTTCACCGAGTTCGGCCTCACCACGAAGTACAAGACGGTGGGCGAGTATGCCAACTACTTGAAGACCGAACTCGAGAAATCGGTTGAGGGCTCCACCGCAAAGATCGAGTACGTGGATACGACCATAAACGGACACCGCGTCATCGGCGTGCGCGAGTTGACGGACGACCTCAACCGGGCGGGCAACGTCGGGGACAACCACCTGGAGAACACGTTCACCTACTACGTGATCCGTGAGGACTTCTACCCGGCAGGCTCAGGGCTCGCCCACATCAGGATACGGGGCCATGTCGGCCTCGAGCATGACAACGGCCGGTCACTGACGTATGATCCGTATCCCTCGGATAACCAGGTGGCTATGGCACGCTCCGAGATGAGAAAGGCGTACGAGGATGCGAACAAGGTCATGGACTCGATCATCGCCGATGCGGCGAACGCAAAAGGAACGCTCATCGTCGGGAACTACGACGAGGTCTTCGGCGGCTACGGCGGCGGCGCCTTCTCTATAAACACCCCGGGCGGGGGAGCCGGTGAGAGCGATTACGGTATACCGCTCGCGGTTCTAACCGGGATCGGTGCCGCGGGAGCCGCGGTTGCAGGCGCTGCAGCGGCGGCCGGCGGCGGCAACGGCGGCAGCGAGACGGAGCGCACCAGCACCTACCGGATGAGGATCCGCAAGGACTTTGAGGATTACATCGTCTGCGGGAAGAGTCCCGAGACCATCTACGCCCAGATGATCGAGATCACCGCGGAAGGTGAAGAGATCGAGCGCGACGACCTCACCGCGACGCTCTCGATAACCTCCGGCGGCGGGCTCCGGGTCGAGGATCCGACGTTCACCGGCGGCTATATGGGAGCGTTCGTATCTGCGGACGAGAACGAACTCGCGGATGAAGGCGTCGTCAGGGTGGCCTACATCGGAAAGGGCGGGTCGTTCACGAACAACATCCACTTCCGGATCATCGGCAAACCGAGGGTCACGTTCCCCGAGCAGGGGGCGGCCATGGACCTGCGGCTGAACGCCCTCTACGGCGACGGCATGACCTACGATGTCGAGGTCGAACTCGTCGACTTCATCGAGCCGCCGAAGGAGGTCACGATCACTCAAGCAGACGAGGCGCCGTTCACGAGCTCGCTAGAGAAGATCGACGATATGCATTACATCGCAAAGATCGTCAACACAAGCCCGCTGCCCGAGAAGGGGGCCCAGGTGACGAGATACGGCGCGAGGGTCATCGCCACCACCGAGGACGATGAGGTCGTCGAGGAGGCGTTCACGGTGATCTTCTACCCCGAGGGCATCAGTGTCACCGACGTCGTCTACGACGACGAAGGGCATGCCAAGTTTGCGGCCTACGACGACCTCGAGACAGAAGAGGACGACGTCGAGCCGACCGGCTTCATCGTGAACCTTGCCGTCAGGGTGACAGAGGGCGAGAAGGAAGTGGTGAAACTCCTGGATGGGACGGAGTACACGCCCGAGTTCGGCGCACTCAAGGGAACCGACCCGAGGACGGAGGTCCTTGCCTCGAGGTTCAAGTACACCATCGAGAAGAAGCTGGACAACACCAACAAGGCCTACAAGTTCACCCCCGCCCAGCAGATCGGCGAGGACGAGAAGAACCCCTACTTCCTGGAACTCCCGATCACCTGCGAGTACGATGGCAAGACCTACGAGCTCGATCTCCCCATCCGCCTCATCGGCGACAAACTCGGGGTGCGCAAAGATCGCGAGACCGAACTCGCCCTCTTGAAGAAGAGGATCCAGAAGTTCGGCATCAATCCGGAGACCGCCCGGTTCCTCCGGGAGAACGTGCAGAACTTCACCGCCGCCGAGCTCCGCCTGATGAGCAAGAAGATCGTCTACGACTCGATCGTCTACTACACCCAGGAGTCGGCGGACTTCATGGAGACCGCGGACACCATGGACGACTGGATCACCTTCCTCTCCGTCGTGAAGTGGTTCGGGGACCAGGCGTTCTCGTACCTCATGACCGTCTACACGGGGCCTGCGGGAGAGGCGATCCTCACCCCCACAAAGGAGCTTACGGTCGAGCTGATCGGCGAGCTCTCGGCCGACCTCTTCATGGGCAACGGGGTGAACTGGGACGAGATCAAGGTCGGCGTGCACATCTCCGAGATGATCGAGAACTACACCAAGTCGTGTTTCGAGGATATCGCGAAGGCAGACCCGAGGAAACTCGCCCGGGTCATCGCGGGGCTCTGCGTCTTCAACCTGGTGCGCCACTACACCTTCGATCTCGACGAGAACGGGAAACGCAGCCTGTACAACGCTATCATCTCGTCGTTCTCCGACATCTCGCTCGAGTTCTTCTCGAACAAGTTCGGCGATTTCCTCAAGGGCAAACTCAACGACCCGAAATCCAGCATCTCCAAGCTCCTGAACTCTTCGGCGGCCAAGATGCTCGAGGATCTGATGCCCGAGGGCAAACTCGCGGTTCCTGGCGTGAACACCCTCACGGAAGACGTAGCGGTAGGCCCCATCCTCCAGAAGTACGTGGAAGGGCTCTTCGGCTTCGGTGCGTCCTACGTGACGGAGGAGTTAGGAAAGGCTGCTGCCGAGACCCTCTATGTGAAGGTGACGGTAGACGTGCCCGGCTCGGAGCGGGAGATCGACTGGTATGTCGTCATAAACCCGATCAAAGCGGCCGACAAACTCTTCGAGTACATCTTCACGACGCTCTACGAGCAGTTCCCCTTCCCGACCGCGGAACTGGGAGCCGCCTCCGAGATGCGCGACCCGATCTACATGGATCCGAAGACCAACCAGCGGATCGGATAACCCTCTTTTTTTGGCCCCGTTGAAATGTTTTCCACAACCTCTGGATAACACTCAGTTACCGATAGAGAGGGGCAATGTGGGTCTCACGCGAAGTGCGACTTTCCCGATGGGAAAGGAGTTCGAACACCGAAGGTGTGAAGTGCGACTGCCAGAATGGCAGGAGCATGAGCATCGTAAGGTGCGAAAGACGACTTTCCCGATGGGAAA
>JASUSO010000073.1 GCA_030446015.1 Methanobacteriota archaeon | reverse complement strand
CTATCTGCACCTACTAACTCACGCGAAGAACGACTTCCCCCTGGGGAAGGAGTTTGAGAAGCCGTAGGCTTCGAGCCGCGAAGGACGCGAAGATCGGTTCATCTGAGAGGGACTCCCCTTCGAAGCCTGATGGCTTCTCAAGCTCCATTCTTACGGGACGCCGCACTTCGTGGCTTCGCGTTCTTCGCGTGAGATCCTGTTGATATCCTCCAACTTACTCACGCGAAGTGCGACTGCCAGAATGGCAGGAGCATGGGCACCGAAGGTGCGACCCGCGAAGAACGCGAAGGGAAGCCAACGGGTTGCCCCTCCTGAAAACTACCTCAGTCATGTTAGCGAAGTACTGGGGAAAACGTGAACGTACTTAAAAGGGGGTCCGGGCGTCTCTATGCCTCTCTCTTCATCGCGAGCGGTTCGTGCTCGCTGACCCACCTGCCCAGGAACGACTGGAGGTAAACGCCGAAGAAGGCACAGAAGAGCCCTCCGATTATCGCGAAGAGGATATACAGCGCACCGCTCGTGCTCGTTACGGGGAAGCCGGAGATCTCGCTGCTGATCGAGAGGATGTAGACGCTTGCCCCGTAGGCAATGGCCCCGATCGCCAGGACGAAGAACGGCAGGGCGACCACCCGCTGGATCGCCTCGCGTTCGTTCAAGAAGACGTCGATGATCTTTCCCACCGATGCCACGAGGCCGGCGGCGGTGAACCAGATGACGGCACCGTAGATGAACGCCAGGAGCTGGATGACGACACCGAACGGGGAGTAGTATTCGAGGAGGCTTATGAGCCCGAGGATGACCCCGACGATACCGAGCAGTATCGCGGCGATGTAGGATACGAACGTGAACCTTCCGCCGTGGAGCGACGCTTTCAGCGAGTTGATCAGGTAGCTGAAGACTTCATCTATCCCGATGCCCTTGAAGAGCAGGTAAGTGCCGATGACACCGACGACGACGATGGTCGCACCCTCGGGGTATCCGAGCAGATATCCCACGGCATAGAGGAGCATCGCGAGACCGATCGGGACGAGGACGATCTTCGAGACTTTCGGGTCGTCGAGGAGGCGCCGCAGGATGTAGTATGTCCCCTCGAGGTTCGGCATCTGGTTGACCACGACCCTCCGCACGCTGCTGACCGGCACCCGGGACTGGATGATGGGGAGGACATACTCGTCCTCGGCACCGTCCGTCACGATGATGCAGGATGTGGAACCCGTTGCGGAGAGGATTGTATCGAGGCTGGACGCTACCCGCCGGTCGCCCTCGAGCAGGTTCATGTGGTTGCCGCAGATGACGGCGACGGCGACCTCTTCCCCTTTCCCGGCAAGTTCGTCGTGGAGTCTGATCGTCTCGAAGATCGCATTGACGTCGGAATCCTCGGGATCGGCCAGGGCGAGCGACGTCGCCGCATGGAGGCATGCCTCTCTGCCCACGATAGGGCCATCGATCCTGGCTTTGAACCCGAGATCGTCATCGCGATCGACACAGAGGACAAGCGTCCGCTCTTTTGCCATTCAATAGAACATCGCCTCAGATCTATTAAATGATTTGCGGCGCGGTAAAAAAGTATTAGATGAGTTTTGCACGCTGAAGCAGGAGAAGGTCGTCGGTAGTGATCTTCTCACCGTCACGGAACTGCTGGAAGACACGCTCCGCCTCTTTCCGGACGGCCTTCTGCTCCTTGGTGACCTTGGTCTTCTTGGTCTTCTTCCGGAGACCCGAGATGACCTTGTCGTAGTCGCGGAGTTCCTTCTGGCAGGCGATGAACTGCTTGTGCTCCTCGTCTGCAGCCTCCTGGGCCTCGACGAACTGCTGGTGGGCCTTATCGGCCTCTTCGCGGGACTTGTCGGCCTTCCTGTAGGCCTCCACCATCAGGTCGTGGTGCTGCTGTGCGGCCTCGGCCTTCTCGGTCACTTCCTTGTGGATCTCGGAAGCAAGCCTCCGGAACTCGCGGGCCTCGGTGAGTTTCGCCCGCATCTCCTTGTTCTGTTCGAGCTCGGCCTCCTGGTCCTTTGCCGCCGCCTTGAGCTGCTTGATCTTCTCGATCAGTTTGCGCTCCTTGTCGATGCTGTAGACCTCGGTCTGCTGCTTGAACTCCAGGTGCTCGATCTGCTTCTGCAGCTCTTTGATGCCCCGGTTCTGGAGGTTGCCGTGCTCTCTCTTGAAGGCCTCGATCTCTTCGAAGAGCGCGTTTGCCTTGTCGTTGTATTCGTTTCTTCGGTCCTTCAGCGCCTGGACCTCTTCGTTGATCTTATCCCGCAGCTCCTTGTGCTGTTGCGCCTCCTCGACGAACTCGCGGGTCTGGGCGTTTAAGGTGTTGCGCTCGCGTGCGTTTTTGCTGGCAAGCGCGTTCAACTCGTTGCGTCGGTCTTTGTGCTGTTCAGACTCCGCAAGGACTTTTTTTCTTTTCTCAATCAGATCGTTCAGCATTCTTTACCAATCCTCGACATTCGGTACCTGTCTCATATCCCCGCCAGCAAAAGACCGCTCTCGTGTGCTGCATGATGCCGGAGGCTCGTGTAGCGGCCACACCACAAGAAAAGACTCTTCCCGGCCTCGCGATCGAGACCGTCGTTCATCTGTCTGCTCATGTGTTCAACCCCGGTACTTTGGCGATCGCAGACCCTTGTGGGTCTGTGCCCTGCACAATACACCCCGTGCTGGAGGGATTATACAAGAACGTCTATATTTCAAACGTCATCTGTACTCTTAAGTATTTCGTAGGTGCACAGAACGCGCCTGCATGCAGCGATTCCGATTTAAGAAAGGTATGAAAGAGGATGGAGGATTTTAGAGGAAGTCGATGAGGTGTCCGCTCGGGGAGTCCCCTGCGATGCGCCTGCCGACGGGTGCGCTGGACCGCTGCGGCACCGGTTCGTAGGCGCGGTGGCTTCCGAGGATCTGTGCACTTTTCACGCCGGTCATGACGGCCATGACGCGAACTCTTCCTTCGTAATCGCTGTTCACCCGTGCTCCCCAGATGACGTCCGCATGGGGGTCGAGTTCGTAGGTCAGGGAGCTTGCAATCTCCTCGGCGTCCTGGAGGGTCAGGTCGTTCCCGCCCGTGATGTGGATGAGGCTCCCGGTAGCTCCACGGTAGTCGATGTCGAGCAGGGGGTGGTTCAAGCACTCGTGAACGACGCTCTCGGCCTTGTTCTGCTGCTTGCTCTCGCCGACGAGCATCACGGCGACGCCTCCCTTGCTCATGATGGCACGTACATCGGCGTAGTCGATGTTGATGAGGGAAGGCTCCGTGATCGTCTCGCTGATGCCTTTGACGGTCTCGGCGATGAGCTGGTCCATGACCGAGAAGGCCTGGCCGAGCGGGAGGTTCGGCACGTACTTGATGAGGCGGTTGTTGTCGAGCACGATCACCGAGTCTGCGGCGGACGAGAGCTGTTCAAGCCCCTCTTCCGCACGGAGGAGCCGTGCTTTCTCGACCTGGAAGGGGTAGCTGACCATGCCGACGACGATGGCGCCCTGCTCCTTTGCGATCTGTGCGACGACCGGGGCGGTGCCCGTACCGGTTCCGCCGCCCATGCCTGCGGTGATGAAGACGAGGTCGGCGTCGCAGAGGAGGCTCTCCAGGGTTGGACGGGCCATCTCGGCTGCACGCCTGCCGACGTCGGGGAATCCGCCGGCACCGAGGCCCTTGGTGAGCGACTTGCCGACAAGGACTCTCTTGTCGGCCTGGATCATGTCCAGGTGCTGCTTGTCCGTGTTGATCGCGATCGTCTCCGCACCACTGACCTGCATATGGTACAGCCGGTTGACGGTGTTGTTGCCCGCACCGCCGCATCCTACGATGACAATCCGCGGCTGGCCGATGATGTCGTCCTCGCCGTCGGCCATGTCCGTCTTCAGGTACTTCTCACGTTCTGCGTGTTTCAACGCTTCGTTGATGATCGTCTGCATCAAATATACCTCCTAAACTTTGAATGAAATCTGATCGGCCTCACGTAGAACACGGTTTCCATGCCTCTCAAGAAGCGCCCTGACCGAATACCGCACAGCCTCCGAAACTGTGGGGAACTCACCGGCCTCCACCAGCCTCTCGAGCATCTCGACCTGTTGCCGTGGCAATCTGATTGTAATCCGATCCATCATTTCAATCACTCATATCTGACATATGGCTGCCCCTTGTCGGCCATTTGTCAGACAATAGCAACCTTTTCGTCTGACTGCATCAGATAAGGCATAATAATATCTGTATGGTATATATACTTATCGACATGCAATTTTGTCCGACATAACGGTTTTATGGATAGCAGCCGACAACGTATCCTCAAAGAGTTGCCACGAATATGAGAGATAATCTTCCAAATCGGGCGGAACACGGCGGCCGGGTGCGCTGGCACCGCACCCGGGAGGGGGGCGAGGTGCTTGATTTCAGTGCCAACGTGAACCCGTATCCGCCGGAGTTCCCCTGGACTCCGGACGTTTCTGCGCTGAAAGATTACCCTGACGACCACTATGAGGCGCTCAAAGAGGAAATAGGCAGAAGATTCGGGCGTGATGCCGCGGAGGTCGCCGTCGGGAACGGTTCCGTCGAGTTGATTCGCGCGTTCTGTTCCGCGGTGCTCGGGCCCGGCGATACCGCCTATGTCGCGTCGCCGACGTTTGCCGAGTACGGGGTGGCGGTGAGGCTTGCCGGTGCCCGGTGCACGGCGGAGGAGAGCGGGGCCGCCGTCCGGTTCCTCTGCAACCCGAACAACCCCACCGGGGAGCTCTTGACCCGGGCGGAGGTCCTCCGGGTGCTTGAGGGGGCCGCTGAGCGGGGAGCGTACCTCTTCCTCGACGAAGCCTTCATCGAACTTGCCGACCCGAAGGAGAGCGTTGTCAACGTCCCGGACGAGAACCTCTTTCTGCTGCGCTCCCTCACGAAGAGCTTCGCCGTGCCGGGCATCCGGTTCGGCTACGCCTTCGGCACGCCCGAGCTCATCGAGCGGGTGGAGACGGTCCGCCTCCCCTGGACGGTGAACGCGTTCGCCGAGTCCTTCGCGATCGAGGCCTTCCGTCACTACGACCTCCTTGAAGAGTCGCGGGAGCGGATTGCCCGGGAGCGGGCCTGGCTCTGCAGCCGCCTGGACGCTCTTGGTCTTGTCTATGCACCGCCGTCCGCGAACTACATCCTTATCGAGGTCCCGATGGAAGCGGAGGTGCTCGCCGGACGGCTCCTCTCCCGGGGCATCCTGGTGCGGGACTGCCGGTCGTTCGGGCTCCCCCGCCACATCCGCGTGGCCGTCCGGACGCACGAAGAGAACAGGCAACTCATCGAGGCGCTCGAAGCATGCTTGCCCTGATCATGGCGGGGGGGGAGGGCACCCGTCTCCGGATGGGGGAGAAGCCCCTGGTCACCATCTGCGGGCGGCCGATGCTCTCCTACGTCATCGACGCCTTCGCGGCCTGCGGCCACGAGGTGATCGTGGTCGCCTCGCATAAGACGCCGTTCACCAAGAACTGGTGCCAGGCGCATGGGATCGGCCTGTACGAGGCGGAGGGGCTCGGCTACATCGAGGACATCAACGCCGCTGCGGAGGACCTGGAGGAGGATGGAACGCCCTTCTTCACCTGTGTATCCGACCTCCCCTGCCTTGCGCCCGATATCGTCGCCGGCGTCGAAGAGGCCTGGCGCCGGGCGGGAACGCCGGCCTGCTCGACGTGGGTGCCCCGCGACCTCTGCGAGGAGCACGGCTGCCGCACGCGGTACGCGGAAATAGTCGACGGCGTCCCGGCCTGCCCCGCCGGGATCAACATCCTGACGGCGGGCGGGTCCGGTGCGGCACAGGACGAGTTGCAGCTGCTCCTGCACGATCGGCGGCTTGCCTTCAACGTCAACACCCGTGAGGAACTGGCGCTGGTGCAGGAGTACCTCTGCCGGAAGCGGGGCGCGTAGGGTTCCGGAGGGCGGACCGGCCCCGCCGGGGAAACTCTATTATCGGACTATCACCCACCTCTATACCATGGAATCCTGCCGGGAAATCGAGCTAGAGGGCCATATCATCGATTCGGGCGTCATGACCCTTGTGTTTGACAGGATCATGGATATGGGGGGAGAATTCGAGATTCTCACGTTCAATGTCGGGAAGCTGAAGACGGACACCAGCTACGCACGGCTCCGCGTGACGGCGCCCGACGATCACCGGCTCGATGCCATCCTCTCCGAACTGCACCGGCTCGGAGCACGCACCCCCGAGATCGGCGACGTCAGCCTCGTACCGGCAGAGGGCGACCGGATCCTGCCGAAGGGGTTCTACTCGACCACCAACCACCCGACTTTCGTGAAATACCAGGGTGAATGGCTGCCCGTCGAGCGGATCGAGATGGACTGCCACATCGTGGTCGACGAGAAGGAGAAGCGGGCGTTCTGCACTCCGATATCGAAGATCAAGGCCGGCGACCTCGTCGTCGTCAGCGAGACCGGGGTCCGCGTGGTCTACCCCGAGCGGCCGAGAAAGGTCAGTACGTTCGAGTTCATGCACGGAACCGTCTCGTCCGAGCGGCCGAGCGAGGCACTCATCGGCAAGATCGCCCGCGAGATCCTGAAGTCGAAGAAGAAGGGCGAGAAGATCGCGCTCGTCGGCGGCCCCGCCATCGTCCATACCGGAGCGGCCGGCGCCCTCGCAACAATGATCCGTGAAGGCTACATCGATGTGCTCTTTGCGGGGAACGCGCTTGCCACACACGATATCGAGTCCAACCTCTTCGGCACCTCACTCGGGATGGATGTCAAGACGGGCACGCTCATCACCGGCGGGCACAAGCACCACATCCGCGCCATCAGCGAGATCATGCGGGCGGGCTCCATCAGGAACGCGGTCGACCAGGGGATCGTCACCGGCGGGATCATGTATGAGTGCGTGAAGAAGGGCATCCCGTTCGTGCTCGCCGGCTCCATCCGCGACGACGGCCCGCTCCCCGACGTGATCACGGACGTCGTCGAGGCGCAGGACGCCATGCGCCGCCATATCCACGATCTCGGGATGGTGCTGATGGTGGGAACGCTCCTGCACTCGATCGCCGTCGGGAACTGCCTCCCGTCGTACGTCAAGACCGTCTGCGTCGACATCAACCCCGCGTCGGTGACGAAACTGATGGACCGGGGCACGACGCAGGCGATCGGCGTCGTGAGCGATGCGGGGACGTTCCTCCCGCTGCTCTGCGAGCAGCTGGAGAAACTGGAGAACTGTTAGCGGGTGAGCGGCATACAGAACGGCTCTTCCTGGTCAAGCACGAACTCCCACTCTTCTTTGCACCCGCACTCTGTCTCCATGAGGGCACGCAGGAGTTCGACGTCGCCGGAGAGCGAGTAGTCGGCGATTCCTTTCACGATCGGGCCGTCGCAGGCACCGCAGTTGTGCGGCCCCCGCATCTGCCCGCCGCCGACGGGGTCGCAGAGGATATGCACCGGGGAGGCGATCAGCACCTCAAGGACGCTCCAGAGGTACGGCGGCCGGTATGCGTGCTGCTTCCAGAGGTGTTCGACCTCGGTCCTGCTCTGGACGGTGCAGAGGTTCATGGAGATGCTGTCCGCAACGGGAGCGACGTCCCTGATCGAGGATACCATGTCGTCGCGTGCCTCGCGTTCGGTCAGGAACGGCGGTTTCATCATCAGGTAAGCCTTTACGCCCGCACCGGCGGCGTGGGCGGCCTCTGCGGCGCGGAGGAAGTCGGCATACGAGAACCCCTTGTCGATGCTCCTCTCCCGGATGCGATCGTTCGTGGTCTCAAGGCCCACGGCGATATGGAGCGGCTTATCCCAATCGCCGGTATCGATCCCCTCCCGGAACTCACGGACGATCTCGGTATTGACGTACTCGGGCCGGGTCTCGGCGATCACGGCCTTGCCCCGGAACGCCTCCGCGACTGCGCGCAAAACGGCAGGGGGGACTTCGCCCGGATCGAAGAAACTCCCCGACGTGAAGATCTTGAGCACCTGGTAATCCTCGTCGCGGAAGTTCTCTTTCACCCAGCGGACCTGGCGGATCATCCGCTCGGCGAGTTCGTCCCGGGAGATCTCCGGGTACCGCTCGTGCCGGTAGCCGCACATCCGGCATCGGTTCCAGGAGCATCCGCCGCTTCGGAAGATAACCGTCAGCGTATCGAGGACCTGCCCTTCAAAGAGGTCTTTCCCCCGCCAGGACGCCAGCGGTTTCTCGGTTAATTTGGATACCATTATACCTCATATTCGAGGATGTTATGATATGAAAAGGATTGCATGGCTGACGATCATCGCCGCGATGATGCTCGTCGGTACGGCATCGGCCGCGTACATCACGTTCAATGCCCCGCAAACGGTGTACATCGGCGATACGCTCAAGATCACGGGTACCACGACCGTGGAGGGACTTCCCAAGCCGACGGTCAATCCGGGGTTCAGCACGGAGATTATCCTGTATCGCGCCCAGTACACGAAGCACGAGATTGAGCGGAAGACTATCGTCGTGCAGAATGACGGGTCGTTCTCCACGGCGTTCGAGACGGACGGCCTCGAACCGGGGCAGTACTCGATCGAGATCGTCGATCCCACGCTCTCCACGTTCGGGAGCAGCTCGAAGAGGCAGCAGATCGTCAACCTGATCGACCGGTCCGGGCTTCTCAAGATCGACTCTCCGGTCAACCAGGGCTTCGGCGGTACGCTCGATCTCCGGGGCTCGATCGCGGATCTCGGTGACGCAGGAGTGCAGGTCCGGGTCGAGCGAGACGGTTTCACTGTCTATGGGCCGCAGTACGTAGCGACCGATAAGAACGGAGCGTTCTCTGTCGAGGTGCCTATCTCCGAGGGAGGGATCTACGAGGTCACCTTCTCCGATACCAAAGGTTACATCGGCGATGCCGTATTCGTGGTAGCCGGGGCACCCGGGCCGACGCCGACGGAGGCGATGATATCCGCGAGTTCCCCCGCCAGCCGGTCCTCCCCGGCATACTTTGAGGTCGACACGAAACGCGGCATCGTGACTATCGCGACCTCGGCCGGGATCGACTGGGTGATCGAGTACATCGACGAGGATGGGAAGTCCCATAAAGTCAACAACAAGGGCATGCTCGAGCCTGAGACCGTGGAAGTTGCCGCACAGGGTGGCCCGATCTACGTCAAGGTCTATCCCATGAGTTTCAACGACAGCGACACGGTGCAGGTCTCGGCCTCGAATGCCGACTCTGTCCGGGTGAGCCAGACCGCTCCCGGCCTCTTCGGGGACGCGACCCCCACCCCTGCACAGGCCGCACCGCTCCCGGCGGCCCTGGCACTCCTCGCGCTTCTTGCCGTTGTCTTCGTGCGCAGGGGATGAACAACCTTTTTTTGTCCACCGACCAATAGGTTAAGGCGAGCCGGGATAGTCTAGTCCGGGAAGGCGGTGGCCTTGAAAGCCACTGGTGCTTGGCACCTCGGGAGTTCAAATCTCCCTCCCGGCGCTCTATTATTCACGTTCAACCGTTGAAGAAAATTAGTTCGGCCTTGTTGAAACCCCCTGTTCGCTCCAGATGGCCGCAACCAGGGGTGCTCAGGAGCACGGCTTTCCACTGGGCTGCGCACCTAGCGGTGCTCGTGCTCTCGTTCTAGCGGCCGGGTTGTACTCCGTCCTCGCAAGTCCAAAACCTACGGTCTTCTCCAGTGACGCCCTGTGAAAACACCGCCTATCGCCACGCACTGCCCGCCCCCCCTTGGGGGGGCGGAACGACTGCCGGAACGGCAGGAGTTTGAGCACCGTTAGGTGCGATTGAGGAGCGCGAAGCGCGGGGGGTGGGGGGAGTAACCTGATGTGAGAACAGGGGAGGGGGGATGCTCCCCCCTCCCCGTCAGCCCCTCTTCGCACCTTCGGTGCTCGAACTCCGCTCCTGCGGAGCGTCGTTCCCCCAATGGCGATAGCCATACAGTCCACGGCATGGGGACATGTGTCGAGGAGGACGGTTGATCTAGTGACAGCCTGGCCTAGCACTATCCCATCAGGAAAGGATGAAGATCGGAATATAGTTTCAACAGAACCGGTCGTTCTGCTCTCCTATGGGAACCAGATCCAGCCCCCCTTGCCCGATCTGGAACCGGCAGCACCGGCGAGACGCTCTAACGACTATCGGTCTCTTCACTCCTCCCCGATCCACCCCTCCCGCACCCACCGCTCGTACTCGTCCGGCCGCCAGTCCCGGTTCGCCCGCACGATCCCGGCGAAGTACTCCCGGTTCTCCGCCATCTCCGCCTCCTGGTCCGGGTAGCGCGGCCGGTCCCTGACGGCGAGGACGAGCTGCCGCCCGAGATCCCGTGCCGCCGCCTCAGCCCGGTCGAGCGCCTCCGGGTCGCTATCGAGCGCGACGCGCATCCCCCCGACCGTCGTCACCCCGAGGTAGTTCAGCGCGTGGTTCAGGTAGCCGACGACCGCATCGCCTCCCGAGACCGCGGTGGTTGCGACGCTGCAGCCGTATCTTCCGGCGAAGTTCTGGTAGTGTATCGCGTCCGCCAGCCGGTCGATGAAGACCTTCATCTGCCCGCTGACGTTGTCGACGTAGACCGGCGAGGCGAAGACCAGCCCGTCGGCATCCAGCATCCGGTCGTATGCGGCGGGGAAGTCGTCGGCAAAGACGCATGTCCCATCAAGGCTGCAACTCTCGCAGGCGGTGCAGG
>JASUSO010000006.1 GCA_030446015.1 Methanobacteriota archaeon | reverse complement strand
AGGTGTGAACTGCGACGTTCCGTCCGGAACGGAGTTTGAGCACCGCCAGGTGTGAACTGCGACGTTCCGTCCGGAACGGAGTTTGAGCACCGCCAGGTGCGAAATGCGCCCTCCTCCCTCACCGGCCGCCCCGCACCCCGTCCCGGATCTCGCCGAGGACCAGCACGCCGATCCCGAGGAGCAGGACGGCCGCGACGACCCCGACGGTCAGGATCACTCCCGCCGGGAGCCACCCGAGGAGATCCAGGGCCGCGACGAGGGCAACAACAAAGACCGTTATCCCTGCCCACGCCTTCTCATCCACCATGATGCGTGGTGCGGCGTTCTATGCCATATACGTTTTGTAAGGAGTTTGCAGCCGGACCGGGCCCCGCGGTGCCGGCGGGGATAGATTTATCCCTTCGCGGTGCGGGAAAGCGGGTGAGATATGCAACCGCTCACCCCGGCGCTCGAGGACCTTCTCGAACACCTGGAAGACCTCGACCGCCGCCTCCGCTCGCTTGGGGCCCGCGAGGGTGCGGCTCCCGCAGGGGACCTGCTCCTGATCAAACCCGATCTCGCCGAGATCTACGACCTGGTTGATGCGCTGATCACCGATATCCGGAGCATCGACGCCGCATACCGGCGATACCGCGAACGGTTCCTCGACCTTCCGGCGGCCTGCCTCTGCACAGACAGCGCCGGCGTCATCCTGGAGGCGAACCGGGCGGCAGGCACCCTGTTCGGTGTTGCTCCCGCCCGGCTACAGGGCCTGCCCCTCGATGCGCACCTCCACCCGGATGGCCGGGACTCTTTCCGTTCGGCCGTTGCAGCGCTCGGCCGGGGAGAAGACCTCCCGGTACAGGAGTTCCTGCTCCTCCGCGCCGACGGCAGCACCGTGCCGGCAGCCGCGGCCGTCTCGGTCTCGCCCGGCCCCGGCGGCCGTGCAGCGGAGTTCCGCTGGGTCTTCCGGGACACCTCACGGGAGAAGCGCCTCGAAGAAGTCATCCGGGAGGGCGAAGACCGATACCGGGAACTGACCGAGAACGTCAGCGACGCGTTCCTCGCTCTGGACCTGAACGGCCGCGTCATCTCCTGGAACCGGGCGGCCGCCCGCCTCTCGGGCCGCCCGATGGAGGAGGCGGTCGGCAGGAGCATCTACGACCTCTTCCCGGACCTCCAGAACGATGAGGTCGCCGGGTTCTTCAGGGAGATCGCCCGGACCGGCCAGCCCGGCATCAAAGAGTGCAGGTTCCGCCTCCGCGGGCGGGAGCATACGTTCGAGGTGCGCGCCGTCCCCACCCGTGTGGGCATCTCCGTCTACATCCGGGACATCACCGCCCGGCGCGAGGCTGAAGTTGCCCTTCAGCGGAGCGAGGAGCGCTGCCGGATGATCGTGGAGAGCCAGACCGAGTTGATCTGCCGCAGGCTCCCCGACGGCACCATCACCTTCGCGAACGACGCCTACTGCCGCTACGTCGGCATCCCGTGCGGCGACCTCGTCGGGAGGCGGTACGCCCTCACCGTCCCGGCGGACGACCAGGCCCGGATCCAGGAGAGCCTCGCCTCCCTCACCCCCGACCGCCCCGTATCGACGGTCGAGCACCGGGTGATCATGCCGGACGGCAGTATCCGGTGGCAGCAGTGGGCAAATACGGCGACCTTTACCAGGGACGGCTCCGTCGTCGAGTATCAGTCGGTGGGCCGGGACATCACCGATGCACGGATGGCGGCGGAAGCGCTCCTCCTCGCGAACCGGAAACTCAACCTCCTCTCCGACGTGACCCGGCACGACATCTTAAACCGGCTCACCGTGCTCACCGGCTACCTCGAGATCTTCCGCGAGCGGGTGAGCGACCCGGAGCTGCTGGAGTACTGCCGGAGAGAAGAGGAGGCCATCCAGGACATTCAGCGCTACATGGCCTTCACCGCGGAGTACCGGGATGTCGGGATGGTCGCCCCTGCCTGGCAGAAGATCCGGCGGATCGTCCATGAGGCGGCAGCGGGGCTCGATCCGGGCAGGATAGAGATCGAGGTGCGGACGGGCGATCTCGAGGTGTATGCCGACCCACTCATCGTCAGGGTCTTTGCAAACCTCATCGACAACTCGCTCCGGCACGGCGGGGAGGTTACCCGGATACGCATCTATCCCGAAGAGTCCGATAGCGGGATCAACCTTGTCTACGAAGACGACGGCGTCGGCGTTCCCCATGAGATAAAAGAGAGCCTCTTTGAGCGGGGGTTCGGGCGGCAGACCGGATTCGGGCTCTTCCTCTCCCGGGAGATCCTCGGCATCACCGATCTCTCCATACGGGAGACCGGCGAGCCCGGGAAGGGTGCGCGATTCGAGATCGGCGTCCCGCCGGGGTTCTACCGCATCACCGGTCGCGGCCGAGCTCGGTGAGTTTCATCTCGGCCGTAGCAAGGAGGTCTTCGCACTGTTTGACGAGGAGCGCGCCCCGCTCGTAGATGGCGATGCTCTCCTCAAGGCTCGTCTCGCCGTCTTCGAGTTTCCGGACAATCCCCCGCAGTTCTTCCAGCATCTCTTCAAATGTCTTTGTCATATGTTATCTCCTCCACGACGGCGCTCACCCGGCCGTCCACCATCTTGATCGTCACGCACTCGCCGGGTGAGAGGCTCGCGGCGTTCTTCACGACCCTGCCGTCCGCCTCGACGATACAGTATCCCCGCTCCAGGATCGCGAGCGGGTTCTTTCCTTCGAGGCTGGCGCGAACCTCCGCGAGGGCGGCGCGTTCCCGCTGCACTCGTGCGGCCGCCGCCCGCCTGAGCAGGTCTTCGTGCTCGGCGAGGCGCTGCATCCGCTCGTTGATGCGACGCGCGAGACGCCGGGGGTGCATGCGCTCCCGGAGGTCCTCGACCTCGTCTCTCGCCGCGGTGAGGCGGTGAAGGAGAAGCGCTCGCATCCTCTCCTCGAGCCCGGCGAGTTCCCGGAGCACCTCACGTCGTTCCGGCACCGCCCGTTCCGCCGCCGCGGACGGCGTCGGCGCCCGGAGATCTGCGGCGAAGTCGCAGAGGGCGGTGTCCACCTCGTGCCCGACGGCGCTGATCACGGGCGTCCTGCACGTCGCGACCGCCCGCACGACGTCCGGGTGGTTGAAGGGGAAGAGGTCCTCGAAACTCCCACCCCCGCGCCCGACAATGATCACGTCCACGAGCCCGTCGATCCGCCGGATCGCCTCCGCGATCTCGGTGTGCGCCCCATCCCCCTGGACAGACGTCGGGGAGAGGATGACTTCCGCCGGGTAGCGGCGGGAGATGATCGAGAGGATATCCTGGAGCGCCGCGCCGGTCGGCGAGGTGACCACCCCTATCCGTTGCGGGAAGAGGGGCAGAGGGCGTCTCCGTTCCGGAGCAAAGAGCCCTTCCGCTTCGAGTTCCTGCTTCCAGCGCTCGACCATGAGGTGGCGTTCGCCGAGGCCCGCCGGGAGCATCTCCCGGACGATGAACTGGTACCTGCCGTGAGGCTCGTAGACCTCAACGGACCCCCAGGCGAGGACGTCCATGCCGTCTTTGGGCGTGAACGCGAGGGCCGATGCCGAGGAGCGCCACATGACGCAGTTGATCACCGCGGCGTCCCTCCCGTTCCCCTCCGAGAGCGAGAAGTAGCGGTGGCCCGAGCCGTGGTTCTTGTAGTTGGTCACCTCCCCCCGCACCCAGATCTGGTGCAGGCGTGGGTCGTCGAGGAGGTCGCAGATGAGCCCCGAGACTTCCGAGACCTCAAAGATTGGGGTTCCGAACCTTTCCGGGCCGGTGGAATGACCGCCGAGCATCATCACAATCTATTAGACCGATGGTTTATATCAAGTAGTGTTATGGGCCGTTTCGCCGTCTCGACCATGTTCTTCCATGAATATCCCTGCGACCAGATCTTCGACTACGTCGCCGAATCCGGTCTTGATTCGCTTGAATTCTGGGTCGAGACGCCGCACTTCTGGCTCCGCGACCGCCCCGAAGATGAACTCTCGGGCTGGATCGCGGGCCACCCGGAACTCGCGCCGATCACCGTCCACGCGCCGACGCTCGACTTGAATCCCTGCTCCATCAACCCCCGGGTCGCCGAGATCTCGGCCGACTACACCGCCGAGGCCATCCGGATGGCGGAGAGGATGAGGGCCGCCGTGGTCACCGTCCACCCCGGGAAGCGGACGGCGAAACGGCAACCAAGCGCCTACGACTACCGGCGGTTCGAGGCGTACATCGCCCGGCTCCGTGAGGTGGCGGAGGGGATGCGGGTGAAGGTGGCCATCGAGAACCTGGAGCCCCGGGTCAACGCCCTCCTCTCCACGGCGGAGGATACCGCCGAGGTGCTCGATCGGGAGCCCTGGCTCTGGTTCACGCTGGATATGGGGCACGCCATGATGACGTCGTGGGACGAGACGATCCGGTTCATCGATCTCTGCATCGAGAGGATGGTGAACGTCCACGTCAGTGCGCTCGGCGGAAACGGGCGACCCCACCACCCCATTCACGACGATCAGAAAGCGCTACGGGTGCTCGCGGAACTTGCCGACCGGGGCTACGGCGGCTACCTCACGCTGGAACTCGAGGACATGGTCTTTCCCGGTGCTCTCTCATCAGAAGAGAAGATTGTGCTGCTCTCCCGGCAATCGGAGGCGCTACGAGAGGTATTCTCCTGAAGCGCTGGTTTTATAACATCTGCCTGCGACATAATTCATAAATCTCGGGAATCATTCGATACCGGATGCTGCCGTTTGATGCGGCGTGGAGTAAATGGTAGTCGTAGACGTTCTGACCATAGAGATCATTTTATTCATTGTTTGTCTGCTCCTTTCGGCCTTCTTCTCAAGTTCGGAAGTCGCCCTCATATCAATAACCCGGGCCAAAGTCCGCGCCCTCGTAAACCAGGGTAAAAATGGAGCAAAAGCGCTCGATACCCTGAAACGATCGACCGACGCCCTCCTGATCACCATCCTGATCGGGAACAACACCGTCAATGTCGCTGCAGCATCGCTCGCAACCGCGATCGCCATCGCCGCCTACGGCGACGTCGGTGTCGGCATAGCAACCGGCGCCACGGTCATCCTGATGCTGATCTTCGGCGAGATCGGGCCGAAGATGTACGCCTCCCGGAACACCGAGGCGCTCGCGCTCCGTGTCGCCCAGCCGATTCTCTACCTCACAAAACTGCTCTACCCGGTGCTCTGGGTGGCTGACCGCCTCAAGCAGCAGTTCGCCTTCAGGCCCGGCGTGACCGAACCGGTCGTCACCGAGGAGGAGATCAAAGAGTGGATCGACGTCGGTGAGGAGGAGGGGACCATCGAGGAGGAGGAGCGGGATATGCTCTACTCCGTACTCCGCTTCGGGGACACGACGGTCCGCGAGGTGATGACGCCGCGGATAGACGTCGTCATGATCGAGGATACATCATCGCTCGAGAACGCCCTTGCCATCTTCAACGAGACGGGGTTCTCCCGGATCCCGGTCTACCACGAGCAGATCGACAACGTTGTCGGGCTCCTGAACGTAAAAGACGTCTTCTCGGCGGTCTTCCGGCAGCAGACGAGCGCGACGGTCCAGAACCTGATGTACGAACCTTACTTCGTCCCCGAGAGCAAGAAGATCGACGAGCTCTTGAAGGAGCTCCAGGTGAAGAAGCAGCACATGGCGGTCGTCCTCGACGAGTACGGATCGTTTGCCGGGATCGTGACCGTCGAAGACATGCTCGAGGAACTGGTCGGCGAGATCATGGACGAGTTCGACGAAGAGGAGCCCGAGGTTCAGCAGCTCGAGGAGGGTGTCTACCTGGTCGATGCACGGGCGTGGGTGGAGCACCTCAACGAGGACCTGGAGTTATCCCTCCCGCTGACGGATACCTACGAGAGCATCGGCGGCCTCGTCATCGACCGGCTGGGTCACATCCCCCGCCGCGGTGAGGTGGTCAAGATCGAGGAGAGCAACATCACGCTCGTGGTGATGCAGATGCGGGGCCGGCGGATCGTCAAGGTGAAGCTGATCATCGCACCGCAGGACGTGCCGGGCGAGGCCCGGTAAGGAACCCGGAGAACGATACGTATGCATGGAGAGAGACCTGTCGATAAGAAACGGATCGCGTTCCTCGCCTCGGGGAGGGGATCGAACTTCCAGGCGGTGGTCGACGCCGTCGCGGCCGGGGATATCCCCGCGATCTGCGCCGGGCTCATCACCGACAATCCGAAAGCGCACGCGATAGAGCGGGCGAAGAACGCCGGCATCCCGGTGACGGTCGTCGACTACGCGCGGTTCCCAACGAAAGCCGCCTACGAGGAGGCCCTCCTCGCCGCGATGCGGGGCTGCCGGGCCGATCTCTTCGTCCTCGCCGGCTACATGCGGATCCTCGGGGCCGGGATCGTCCGCGAGTTCTCGGGCCGGATGATGAACATCCATCCCGCCCTGCTCCCGGCGTTCTCCGGGCTGCACGCGCAGCGACAGGCGATCGAGTACGGGGTGAAGGTCGCGGGCTGCACCGTCCACCTGGTCGACGAAGGGCTGGATTCCGGCCCCATCGTCGTCCAGCGGTGCGTCCCGGTCCTCCCGGACGACGACGAGACGACGCTCGCCGACCGGATCCTCGTAGAAGAACACAAAGCCCTCCCGCTCGCGGTGAAACTCTTCTGCGAGGACCGCCTGGAGGTCGAGGGCAGGCGCGTGCGGGTTCGCTGACCGCGCCATCAACCTCTTATATTCTTCCGACGCCAACCTTTAGACCCATCACTGATAACGGATCGCACCATGGCAGATACAGCACGAAAATCAGGCTCCCGGAGACTCGCCCGCGAGAGGATCGCCGTTCTCTTTGCGCGTGCCGCGGAGTTCTACCCGGAAAACCCCGGTTGGAGCAACCGGTGCGTGGAACTGGCCCGCAAGATCGGGATGCGACACCGGGTTCGGATAGAGCGGCCGCTGAAACGCCGTTTCTGCCGCAGGTGCTACACCTACCTGGTCCCGGGATCGAACGCCCGGGTCCGGGTTCACCGGGGCCGCGTGATCGTCACCTGTCTTTCCTGCGGGAACCGGTCGCGGATCCCGGTCGGGAGGCCCAGAGAATGAGTAAAGAATCGTTCCAGGATATCAAACCCACCATCTGGATCGGGAAGCGCGGCGTCACGAACGTCATGATCGACGAGATCCGGCGGCAGCTCAAGGACCGGAAGGTCGTCAAGGTGAGGTGGCTTCGGAACACCGAGGTCGATCCCGAGGGGATAGCGGCATCCGCCGGAGCGGTCCTCGCCGAGGTCCGGGGGCGGACGCTCGTCCTTACGGAGCGGCGGAACCGATCGCCCGGGCACAATCCTCGAAATATATAAAACATCACTGGACGAATATGTAAAGACTGTTAGCGAGAGTGAGGTTCATCTATGACGACTGTATATGACATCCCTGCCGATATGCTCATCCGGCAGATGGCAGAAGAACTCAAGAAAAATCCGCAGATTCAGCCCCCTGGCTGGGCCGCTTTTGCGAAGACGGGGGTACACAAAGAGATGCCCCCCGAGAATGAAGACTGGTGGTACGTGCGCACGGCAGCGGTCTTCCGGAGAATCTACACCGACGGACCTGTCGGCATCCAGAGGATGCGCTCCGCCTACGGCGGCAAGCGTGACCGCGGCTCGGCCCCGAACCGGTTCAAGCGTGGAAGCGGGTCAATCGTCCGGAAGATCTTCCAGCAGCTCGAAGCGGCGGGATACGTCGCCCACGGCAGCTCCGGGCGCACGGTGACCCCGGCGGGCAGGTCTTTCCTCGACAACGTTGCGAACGGCCTGAAACCCGAGGCCGCGAAAGCCGCCCCTGGCCTTGCGAAGTACTGAGCGACGGGAGGCATGACTGATGGTAGATGACGAACTCGCCGAACTGCGCCGCCGCAGGCTGGAACAGATGCAGCGGCAGGCGCTGGATCAGCAGGCCATGGAGGAAGAGGCCGCACGCCAGCAGCAGATCGATGCACAGATCCGCGCTGCGCTCCTGGAGATCCTCGAACCTGAAGCGAGGGAGAGACTCAATACCATCAAGTTGACCCGACCGGAGTTTGCAAAAGCGGTCGAGCAGCAGCTGGTGATGCTGGCCCAGAGCGGCAGGGTCCGGCAGCGGATCACCGACGAGCAGTTGAAAGCCCTGCTTGCCCAGCTGACCCCGTCGAAGAGAGAGTTCAGGATTACGCGGAAATAATGGAAGCAGGTGTGCTCTTCTCGGGTGGAAAAGACAGTGCGCTCGCGGCGATCATGCTCGCGCGCGATTACGGCGTGGAACTGAACACGTGCGTATTCGATCCCGACCGCGAAGTTCCCGGGGTGCAGGCCGCAGCGGCCGCCCTGGGCCTTCCCTTCCGGAAGAGAGTGCTCGGAAGAGACCTGCTCTGTGAAGCCGTCGACCTGCTCATCTCATGTGGATACCCGAACGACGCGATCGATATGGTTCACCGGGCGGCGGTCGAGACCCTTGCGGCCGAGTATCCGGTGGTCGCTGACGGCACCCGCCGGGACGACCGGGTTCCCCGGCTCGAACGCTCCGAAGTCCAGCACCTGGAGATGACCACCGGCTGCTCCTACGTCCGGCCGCTCCTCGGCTACGGGAAGACCGAGGTGGAGCGACTGGCCGAGCGCCTGTTCGTGGTGCGGTACGGGGAGACGGGCAGCATCGAGAACGGCGACTACGAAGGTGAGATCAGGAGCGCTCTTTGCGCCCGCGGCATCGATCCGGCGTTGTTCTTCCCCTCCAACCACCTGCAGTCGCTGGTGGTCGCGAGGAGAGATACCTGAATACAACGAGAGTGAAGATTATGAGCAAGTTGATGAAAGGCCGGAAGATCCGGCTGGCAAAGGCATGCGAGCAGAACCGCCGCGTGCCGGCATGGGTGATGATCAAGACCAACCGTGCAGTTGCGTCCCATCCGAAGCGGCGCAACTGGAGACGGAGTTCCCTGAAGGTGTAGGGTTATGGCAGAAGCATTGAAGGAGCATATCTATATCATCCCTCTCCGTGAGGTGAAGCGTGCACCCCGGTGGAAGCGGGGCAACACCGCAATCAAGGACATCAGGGCGTTCCTTGCCCGGCACATGAAGAGCGAGGACGTCAAACTCGACAAGAGCATCAACGAGAAGGTCTGGGAGAACGGCAGTCAGAAGCCCCCGCGAAAGATTCGCGTTCGCGCGATGAAGTTCGAGGACGGGCAGGTCCAGGCCGAGCTCGCCGAGGAGTGAAATGACGGGGACGATCGATCTCGCCGGCGATCCGAACATCGGCGTTTATGCCCGGGTGTTTGAGGATATAGCGATCGTAAACCCCGGGGCGCCCGCGGAGTTCGCCGCGGCCCTCGCGAGGGAACTCGATGTCGAGATCGTGAGCACCTTCATCCAGGGAAGCAGCATCATCGGTTCGCTCGTTGCCGGAAACAGCCAGGGCCTGGTCGTCAGCGGCCTTGCCACCGACGAGGAACTGGCGGTCTTGAGCGAGTACCGGGACATATTTCTGCTCGAGGGGCCCATGAACGCGGCCGGCAACGTCATTCTCGCAAACGATTACGTTGCCGCCGTCCACCCCGAGATGCCGCTTGATGTTGCCGAAGAGATCGGGTCGTTCCTCGGGGTGCCGGTGGTCCGGCTGACGCTCGGCGGCATCAAGACCGTCGGCATGGCCGGGTTCGCGACGAACAAGGGTATCCTTGTCCACCAGAGGGCGAACGATACCGAGATCGCGAACCTCGAACGGGTGGTCGATCTCCCGATCGGGCTTGGGTCGGTCAACATGGGCAGCGGTCTTGTGGGTACCGGGCTCCTTGCAAACAGCAAGGGATACGTCGCAGGGTCCGTCACGACCGGGTTTGAGCTGGGACGAATAGAAGAAGTCTTTGGGTTTTTGGAGTGATTCTGTCATGGAGAACCAGATGTTTGAAGTTGTAGGCGCGTGCAAGATCAACAACGAGTGGAAGCCGTACCGCAAGGTCGTCGGCGCCCCGAACGAGAGCCTGGCAAAAGAGTGGGTTCTTGCCGATATCGGGAGCAAACACCGCCTGAAGAGAAGTTATATCACGATCGAATCGGTTAACGTTGTAGCTGGTGAATGACGTGAACCAGGCAGATCCTCGCGAGATACAGACTCTCCAGATGTACTTGAACGAGTACGGGCAGCAGATCGAACTCCTGTCGCAGCAGCTTGCGATGATCGAGCAGCAGCGGCTTGAGGGCACCGCGGCCATCGAGACGCTCCGTGCCATTCAGGAGAACGGGGACGGCGTCGTCCTTCTCCCCATCGGTGGAGGTGCCTACCTCCGGGTGAAGGTGCTCGATGCCGGCCACGTTCTCGTGAACATCGGTGCGGACGTCTCCGTCGAGAGGGCCACCGCGGATGCGGTGGAGTATCTCGAGGATCGGATAACCGAACTTGAGGCGCTTGCAAAGAAGGTCGCGGGTTCGGTCGAACAACTTCAGGGCCAGGCAACGGAGATCTCCCGGCGCCTCGAGGCGGCGTATCGGGGGGCCCGGCAGGCTCAGGCAGGCCAGGGCGGAAGTTCATAATGTTTGATTCCTTAAAGAAAAAACTTCAGAATATCAGGTCAAAATTCGCCTCGAATATCGAGGAGGCTGCCGCGGCCCAACCGGAGCCGCAGGTTGCAGAACTGCCGGCGGGTGTGGAGGCGAAAGAACCCGTCCCCACACCCGCCGCAGAGCCCGTGCCATCTGCCGCGGAGGAGGCGGTAGAGGAGGGCCGGCAGAAGCCTACGTTTTTTGAGCGTGTGAAGGTCCTTGTCCGTGACCGTGAGGTCCTCATCCTGGAGAAGGACATCGAAGAACCGCTCTTCGAGCTTGAGATGGTGCTCCTCGAAAACGACGTCGCGCTCCCGGTCACGGATGAGATCATCGCCCGGATGCGCCGCGACCTCGTGGGCAGGCAGCGCAAGATCGGCGCCTCGGTCGACGATCTGGTCGTGTCGACCCTCCGTTCTGCGCTCTGCGGGGTGCTCGGGGAAGGGCTCGACCTCTCGCGCTACATCCGCGAGCACGAGCGGCCGGTGAAGATCCTCTTTACGGGCGTGAACGGGACGGGCAAGACGACGACGGTCGCAAAGGTCGGCCACTACCTCCAGAAGAATGGGTTTTCGGTCGTGATCGGCGCAGGCGACACTTTCCGTGCGGGTGCGATCGAGCAGATACGGACCCACGCCGACCGCCTCGGGATCAAGACGATCCAGCACCAGGCGGGCGCCGACCCCTCTGCTGTGCTCTTCGACGCCGTCCAGTACGCAAAAGCGCACGATATCGATGTCATCCTCGCCGATACGGCCGGCCGGTTCCACAACCGGGCGAACCTCATGAACCAGCTCGAGAAGATCCGGCGGGTCATGAAGCCCGATCTCGTCGTCTATGTCGATGAAGCGGTCGCGGGGAACGACGCGGTCATCCGGGCTGACGAGTTCAACAAGGCCGTCGGCACCGACGCGGTCGTCCTGACGAAGGCGGATATGGATCCGAAGGGCGGTGCGGCGATATCGGTCGCCCACACCGTCGGAAAACCGATCCTCTTCCTCGGGACCGGCCAGGGCTACGACGACATCATGCCGTTCGATCCCCGGGTCGTGGTCGATGAACTCCTCGGTGGTGAGGCCTGATGCTCGATAACCTCGGCAACTCCTTAAAGGACGCCGTCAAGAAACTCGCCGGCAAGACGGTGATCGACCGGGCGGCGGTCGACGAACTGGTGCGCGACCTGCAGCGTGCGCTCCTCTCCGCCGACGTCAACGTCAAACTCGTGATGCACCTCTCCCAGGCGATCAAGCAGCGCGCCCTCGAGGAGGAGCCCCCGAAGGGGATGGGTGTCCGCGAGCACGTTCTGCGGATCGTCTACCAGGAACTCGTCCGGCTGATGGGGTCGCCCGGCGAGGTGGCGCTCGAGCCCCAGACGATCCTGATGGCGGGGCTGCAGGGGAGCGGGAAGACCACGACGACGGCGAAACTCGCCCGCTACTTCCAGCGCAAGGGGCTGCGGGTCGGGGTGATCTGCGCCGACACCTTCCGGCCGGGCGCCTACGATCAGCTCAAGACGCTCTGCGACCGGATCAGCGTCCCGTGCTACGGGGATCCAAAGGAGCCCGACGCGGTCAAGATCGTCCGCGAGGGTCTCCCGAAGTTCCGCAAGCTCTACGAGGTCATCATCATCGACACCCAGGGGCGGCATGCCCTTGAGGAGAACCTGATCGAGGAGATCGTCAACATCAACGAGATCTCGCATGCCGACCACCGCTGGCTCGTGATCGACGCGGCGCTCGGCCAGCAGGCGAGCGAGCAGGCCCGCCGGTTCCATGAGGCGATCGGGATCGACGGCGTCCTCGTGACGAAGATGGACGGCACCGCGAAGGGCGGCGGGGCGCTCTCGGCGGTCGCCGAGACGCAGAGCGGGATCGTCTTCATCGGGAGCGGCGAGACGATCGATGACCTCGAGCGGTTCGACCCGAACGGGTTCATCTCCCGGCTGCTCGGGATGGGCGATTTAAAAGCGCTCGTCGAGCGGGCGGAGGAGGCGGTCTCGGGCGAGGAGCTCGACGTCAACGCGATGCTCAAGGGTAAGTTCACCCTCCGGGACATGTACAAGCAGCTTGAGGCCTTAAACAAGATGGGGCCCTTAAAGCAGATCATGAGCATGCTCCCCCTCGGCGGCATGCAGATCCCGGACGACGCCTACGACATCACCAGCACGAAGATGCAGCGCTACAAGGTGATCATGGACTCGATGACGCCCTCGGAACTCGACGACCCGTCGATGATCGGGAGTTCCCGGATCCAGCGGATCGCCCGGGGCGCCGGGGTGACGCCCGACGACGTCCGCGATCTCATCAAGTACTACAAGATCATGCAGCGTGCCCTAAAGGGCATGCGGGGCATGGGCGGCGGCAAGTTCAACATGCAGCGCTTGATGAAGAAGTTCGGCGGACCCAGTCGATGAAGCGGTTTGCCGTCGTGGGGCACCTTGCCGTGACGAACGGCACCTTCAGCCTCAACGATCTTCCCGGGAGCGGCGGGAGGATGGACGTCCTCTGCCGATGCGTCAACTCCGCGTTCTTTCTCTCTCACGACCTGCGCCGCGACGTCGAGTGTTACCTCATCCTCTGCGGGGAGCCCGGGCCCGAGAAGACCATCCTCTTCCGGGGGAGCGAACTCCGGCACCTCTCGCCGGACGAGCGGAGCAGCGCCGCCCTGATCAAGAAGGCGCTCTCGATCCCCTGCGGTGACTCTTTCCGGGAGTCGACGCCGGGCGTCTACGTCCGTCGCGGCGGGCTCGCCCGGCTGCTTGCCGAGGTCCCGTTCGCGGTGCTCGACGAGGCGGGGGAGGACGTCAGGACGGCGCCCGATCTCCCGGAGAACTATCTCCTCTCGGATCACCACAACTTCACTGCGGAGGAGGAGGCCTCGATCGCGGGCTACCCCCGTTACTCGGTCGGGCCGCGGTCGCTGCACGCCGATCACACGATCACCGTCCTCTTAAACGAGATGGATCGGAGGGAATCCTGATGGATATCATACAAGCGGTAGAAGCAATCCTTGGATACGGCGAGACCTGCAACCACTGCCTCGGGCGGTTCTTCGGCAAGCGGTCGTTCGGGTTGACGAACGAGGAGCGGGGCAGGGCTCTTCGGATCGCGCACGAGCTTGCGGCGAACGAGCCGCACCACGAGCCAGACCCGGATTCCTGCTGGATATGCGCCGGCGAACTCTCCCGTGCAGAAGACTGGGCGAAGAGAGTCGTCGAGGCAGTGGACGGCATCGAGTTCGAGACCTTCCTCATCGGGACGAAGGTGCCGCCGCTCGTCGCCGAGAGCGAGGAGATGGTCTGGAGCGATCTTGCGCTCCGCGACCCCGAACCGCTGAAGGCCGAGATGAACCGCGAGGTCGGGAAAGCCGTCTCGGCCCTCTCGGGAAAGACAGCCGACTTAAAGAAACCCGACGTCGTCGCGATCCTCGATCTCGGGGACGGCACCATCGAGGTGCAGGTGAACCCTATCTTCTTCGTCGGCCGCTACCTGAAGTACGAGCGCGGCATCCCCCAGACCCACTGGGACTGCCGTGCGTGCCGGGGTGCGGGGTGTGAGAAGTGCGACTTCACCGGCAAGCAGTATGCCGACTCCGTCGAGGAACTGATCGGGCGGCCGGCGATCGAGGCCTTCGACGCGGAGAACGCCGTCCTGCACGGGGCCGGGAGAGAGGATATCGACGCCCGGATGCTCGGGTCGGGCCGCCCCTTCGTGATGGAGATCGAGGCGCCGCGGAAGCGGTCGGTGGATCTCGCGGCGCTTGAAGCGGAGATCAACCGTGCGGCCGAGGGCCGGGTGGCGGTTCATCTCGACGGATGGGCGGATCGGAAGATGGTGCAAAGCCTTAAATCCGACAAAGCGCATAAAAAATACAGGATCCTGGTCGAGATCGACGGTTCTGTAACCCCAGATGAGTTCAGGGCGGCCCTCGATCAGTTAAAAGGTGTAACGATACGACAGCGCACCCCCCTGCGGGTGTCACACCGACGGGCAGATAAAGTTCGGGAACGGCAGGTCCTCGATATCGAATGTACAGGTAGCGTTGACGGCAGATACTGGGTTGAAGTCGTCGGCGAAGCGGGCCTCTACATCAAAGAACTGGTATCGGGTGACAACGGCAGAACCCAGCCCAGCCTTGCCCAGATCCTGGGGCGCACCGCAAGTGTTGTCAGCCTCGATGTGGTGCTGGTCAAAACTGCAAACGAGTATGGTGAGTAATCATGGCACATCACAATGGACCACGCAAGAAGACGCGGTATAAGTTCAAGAAGGACCTCAGAAAACGCGGCATTCCGCCGGTCACCTCGGTGATCCAGAACTTCGAGATCGGGCAGAAGGTGCATGTCGTGGTCGAGCCGAGTGTCCAGAAGGGCATGCCCCACCGGAGGTTCCACGGGAAGACCGGCACGGTCATTGGACAGCGCGGACGCGCATGGCTGCTCGAAGTCAGGGATGGAGATTCGGTAAAGCAGGTGATTGCGAGACCGCAACATCTAAAAGCGCAGAAAGTATAATCCTCAACAGTAGTGGTTGGCATGAAGGTAAAACGCATTATTAGCGAAGAGCGGATGCTGCTCCCCGAGCTGCGGGAGACTCTTCTCGCGGTGGAGGCAGCCCGGCTCGAGTCCGGAGATGAGATGTCCTACGAACTTCGTAAGAGCATCGAGCATGCCAACCAGCTCTCAAAGACATCTGCCGAGAAGGCTCGCGCGCTTGTCGACGAGCTCATGAAACTCGAGAAGATGAAAGAGGATATCGCCTACCGCATCGCAAATCTGATGCCGCGGACGCGTGACGAACTGCGGGCTATCTACGCCAAAGAACGGTTCAATCTTACAACGGAAGAGCTGGACGAGATCCTCGACCTGGTAATGACCCACTTCTGATTGAAGGGGTGGTGCCAATGAAGACCGAAAGGAAAGAGGAGAACGCGGTAGTCCTCGATGTCCTCCCCATGGGATACGTGAGCGAGCAGCGCCCGGCCTACAAGCGCGAGCCGGTCGTCCAGGCGGTCGGGGTTGACCAGTTCAAGCTTCTCGAACTCATCCCGAAGCAGGGTGCGGATATCCAGATCTATGACCGCGTCTATATCGGCGATGCGGAGCGGGAGAAGATCGAGCGCGTCAAGCGGCGGATCAGCCACGAGGACCTGACGGCGACGGCGAAACTCGAGCTCCCGTTCGTGATCGAGCAGATCGTCAACGAGAACGAGCAGCGGTTCGTCGACTTCTTCAACAAGTCCGTCCCCATCACGCCGAAGTTTCACATGCTCCACCTTCTTCCCGGCATCGGGAAGAAACTGCTCTGGGAGATCCTCGAGCAGCGGGAGAAGAAGCCGTTCGAGAGTTTCGCCGATATCTCTGCGCGGATCAAGTCGCTTCCGCACCCGGGCCGGATGATCGTCAGCCGGATCCTGCACGAGATCGAGGATCCGGACGAGAAGTATCACGTCTTTACATCGAGATGAGTGCTCCGAGGGACCAGCACTTTCTCGTCGACAAACGAGCCGTCGAGAAGATTGCCGGTTTTGTCGATGTCTCCGGGAGGAGGGTGCTCGAGATCGGGCCCGGCGAGGGGGTCCTCACCCGAGCCCTCCTTGACCGGGGTGCAACCGTCATCGCGGTAGAGATCGATCCGGCTCTCGTGGAGGAGCTCGAGACTGTCTTCGCCGACGAGATCGGGGAGGGGCGCCTTGAGATCATCCACGGCGATGCAAAGAAGGTCGATATCCCGCCGTTCGATATCGTCGTCGCAAACCTCCCCTACTCCGTTTCTTCAAAGATCACGTTCAGGCTGCTCGAGATCGGGTTTGAGGCCGCCGTCCTGATGTACCAGAAGGAGTTCGCCCAGCGGATGATCGCGCCCCCGGGGACACCGAACGTCGGCCGCCTCTCGGTGATGGTGCAGACCTACGCCTCGGTAAAACCGCTCCTCGACCTCGGACCCGGCTCGTTCCGGCCGCCGCCCCAGGTCCGCTCCTGGGTGGTCCGGATCACGCCGCACGAGCCGCCGCACCCGATCACGGACAGGCGGGTCTACGCGGACGCCGTCCGGGTGCTCTTCTCCCACCGGAGGAAGACTGTCCGGAAGGGTCTCCGGAGCGGGAAGGACACGTTTTCGCCGGAGGCGATCGAGCGGGCGATCGCGGAATTGCCCGACGATCTCCTGCAGCGCCGGCCCGAAGACCTGACGCTTGAGGAGTTCGCGCTGATCGCGAACACGCTTGCCGGGCGGTAGCATGCTCCCCGACCAGGTCTACCCTCCGGCGGAGGACTCGTTCCTCCTTCTGCGGGCGGCGCAGCGGGAGGTCCGAACGACCGACCGGGTGCTCGAGGTCGGGACCGGGAGCGGCTACGTCGCGGCCGGTCTTCTCGGCCGGGCGGCGGTGGTGATCGCGACCGATATCAACCCCCACGCCGTCCGGTGCGTCCGCGCCCGGGGGGTGGCGGCGGTCCGGACCGACCTTTTTGAAGGGCTATCGGGCCCGTTTGACCTCGTCCTCTTCAACCCGCCTTACCTCCCGACGGCTCCCGAGGAACGGATCGATGACTGGCTGGAGTATGCCCTCGACGGCGGACCGACGGGGAGGGTCGTGATCGAACGGTTCATCGCGGATGTAGGCCGTGTGCTTGCGCCCTTCGGGAGGATCCTCCTCCTCGTCTCGTCCCTGACCGGGGTTGACGAAGTCCGGGAGTCCTTTGCCCGTTACGGGTATATCCCGTTTATCGTCGACGAGGAGCCGCTCGAGGACGAGACCCTCTATGTCCTGCGGGTGATGCGGGACCTCTGCCGGATGGGGGCGTGATTTTCCGGGTAGCAGGTTCGAGTGTCGCACGGCGCCGCCTATCAATCAGCCGCGAAACGGTATCTGCGGTTTTATTGCGTGTTTTTATGGAAAAAAGAGTAGCGAGCCCTTCCGGTCACATCGTCGAGGGCCTCTCGAATACCTCCTCAAACTCAAAGTGCGCGAACTCCGCGAACGGTGCGTCTAACAGCCCTTTCGCGAGATCCTCTTTTGCCACGGCGAACGCACCCGCGTCCGGGTACGCGATGAAGGTGTACTCGGTGGTGCCCCGGTACTCCTCCGAGACGGACGCCGCCTGCATGAGCGCGATCATCTCGGGCGTGCCGATGGTCCGCCCCTCCTTCCGGTAGCCGTCGAGAACGGTGAGCATGTTCTGGTAGCGGTAGTCGGTGGGCCTGACTTCGGCGTGGCAGCCGTCCACCCGTTCGACGGCGGGGGGGTAGACGCCCCGGTAGAGGTAGTAGTTGTTCGCGATGAGGAGGCAGTCGTCCGGTTCGACGACGCCCGGCCCTCGCACCGCGCCGCCGTATGAGTCCGTCTCGAATGCCGCCGGGATGCTTCCTGTCCCATCTTTGTAGGGTGCCGAGACCCCTGCGTTGTTCCCGCCGGTCCTGGTCTTGTTCACCTTCTCCCAGTAGGCCCACGCCCCGGCAACGTCGCTCTCGCTCCCGAGCGTATCCATGTAGAGGAAGTTGGTGGGCACAAGATCGGTCGCGTTCCAGTCCGGGATCGACGGCGACGAGTGGGGCACGAGTACAAGGCCGTCCTCGTTCATGCCGTTGAACGTCCCGATGAACCCGGGCCAGTCTATCCCGACCGTGCGCTTCGCGCCCGGACCCGGGTCGGTCGCGATGATGAGCAGGCTGTTCACCGTGACCTTCCGCAGGTCGTTCTCCCCGTCCATGTTCTTGCCGTGGATCAACCCGCCGGCAAGTTCCTCGTTTGCCGTCAGGTTGCCCCAGGCGATCGCGCTCGTGCAGAGGTGCGGCGACACGCCGGCGTCGCCTGTTGTGGTGCGATTGATGCCGAGATCGCCCATCATGAGACCGTAGAGTTTGTAGTAGAGCATGAAGTCATACGTGTTCTCCGCGAGGAGGTCGTAGCGGGTGAGGTTCCGCGAAAGCGACGGGAGATAGAGGTCAGTGCCGCTTGCGGCCATCCCGGCGAGCATGGCGTCGAGTTCGGCCATATACGTCGGGTTTGCCGGTGCCATGTGCTCCTCTATGTAGGGGATGAAGAGGTCCTCGTAGTCGGCGGGCGACTGCATGAACGACTCGATCAGGACGTAGTCGATCCAGTCCCGGATCTGCGGCCCGCAGAGGTAGCCGCAGGCATACGCCCGCTCCTCCGGCGTTCCCCATACCTGGAGAACGTGACAGCCCTTCTGGATCGTGAGCCTTCCGCCGCCGCTGCCGACGGTGACGTTCGTCTCCTCGTCGGGATAGGGAGTCGGGGCGATGAGGGTGATATCGATCCCGGTCGTGGCGTTCCCCGGGGTAACGGCGACCAGGACGGGGGTGAGGTGGGACGGCGTGCAGTACCACCCGGTCGGGTCGCGGTAGCCGAGGTGATCAATCCGGCCGTTGTCGTCGGTGTCCGCCCAGGCGTAGACGGTGTAGTTCCCGGGGGCAAGCCCGGAGATGACATACTCCCCCGGCGCGTCGAGCGCGGCAAACCCGCTGACGTACTGCGAGCGTTCCGGATGCTCCCCGGTCTCCATGACCCTGATATCCGACACCGAATATGCCGCGGCGTCGATCGCCGCAACGTAGATTGTTCCTCCCGCGTAATCCCCTGCAACATTCCCGGAGATGGAATAGCCACCTTCCGTGGCGGTGTTCGTGCAGCCCGCAGCGGCGATGAAGAGGATCGCGACACCGAGGACGCACGTGGGCAGGCAAACGCGCAGGAGGCGCTCTGGTACCTGAATCATTACTTCTGCATGTAACAGGGGAGAATAAAACTGTTCTTAAACGTTCTTCTTGAAGAATGAGTTTTCTAGGTGAATTAATGTTGATTATCGCTGCTCTCCACGTCGTTTTCAGTAAAAATCAGGGAGCCGGTGCCCTGCCTACCGCCACTCCGTCCCCGGGCGGACGAACGAGCGGTTGGCGGCTGCGGCCCGGTAGGGGATACCGTAGAACCGGCGGTAGAAGCGGTCCGCCTCCTCCTCGATTCTGAATGCAAAGAGTTCCGGGTGGAGGACGTTTGCGATCTCCATCAGGCCGAGGATCCACCGGGGGCTCCCGAAGTCCCAGGATGGATGCATCGCATAGACCCGCCTGTTCCGGATCGCCGGTGTGTCGAGGCCGTGCTCCGCGCAGTAGCGGAGGGTGTCTTCCACCGTGGAGGCGAGGAATCCCGACGTGAAGAGATACTCCGGTGCGAGCGCCGCGAACTCCTCTCGGGATATGCTGACGCCCGGTTTTCCCTCCCGGCCGATCTCCCGATTGACGTAGGTGCCGCCGGCGGCTTCGACGAGTTTTCCCTCGAACCGGCCGGGGTTGAGGGCGAAGAGCGGGTAGCCCATCGCGTAGTAGACCCGCGGGCGCGGTACGCCTGCCGTCCGGTCTTGGATGAAGTCCAGCCGCTCCCGGATGTAGGTAGAGAGATCCCGTCCCGCTTCCTCGCGGCCGGTCCGGCGTGAGAGGTCCACGACGAGATCGAGGTAGGCATCGACGTTGTTCATCCGGTCGTGCAGTTCCTTTCCGAGCATACCGCTCCGGAGCACCTCGCCCCAGATCCGGGCGAGGACCGCATGGTCTCGCACACCGAGACAGGCGAGGATCGCCCAGACCATCTCAAGGCCCCGGGTGACCCGGTATCCACCCATCATGCCCGGCTCGTAGAAGACCTCAGTGGTCACGGCACCCCGGACGGGGAGGGCATACCCGCATGTACAGGCAGTCCGGGCCTCTCCGGCAAGGTGGGCGCCCATCGGGCCGAAGAACTCCCGTTCGATGCAGGGCCTCCCGCAGGCGGGGCAGAAGGTCGTCAGGCTCGCCGTGCCCGGCGAGTTGAAGAGGTAGACCCAGGGGAGGATCTCGCGGAGGCGGCCGCAGAGCGCCTCGCTTGCGTAGATCGTCGGTTCCTCCCCGAGACCTGCATCACCGAAGGGGACGAACCGCATCACCAGGAGGGGGATGTCGGGGGAGATCGCCGCGAGCATCCGCGCCGCCTCCATCACCTCCTCCTCCCCGCCCCGGCGGTAGACGACGGAGGCTTCAACGTGCACCCCGCCCTCGTGGAGCAGCCGGATCGTCCGGAAGACCGGTTCGGCGCTCTTCGCCCCGCAGTCACGGTAACACGCGGCGGTTGCCCCCTTGAGTCCGATGTTCGCGAAATCTATCCGCTCGCGGAGGTGGAGCGCCGATGTTTCGGTCATGTAGCCGTTCGTGGAGCAGCCGACGGAGAGGCCTTGCTCCCGTGCTCTCTCCGCGAGACGGCAGAAGGTCGGGAACGAGACGATCGGTTCGTTCAGCGTGAAGGCGATCCCGGTGCAGTCCTGCTCGGCCGCGAGGCGGAGCAGGTCGTCGGTCGTGAGAGCCGTCCCGGAGACCGCAAGCGACTCGGCGTGTTCGACGAGGATCTCCGAGACGCACCCGCCGCACGAGAGATTGCACCCGACCGTGCAGACCTGGAGAAACTTCGCGCCGGGGAAGAAATGCAGCACCGGCAGCGTCTCGATCGCGACGGGGAAGGCGGCGATGAAGGTATCGGGATACCGTTCGGTGATCCCGCTGCCGTCGTTTCGGTACATCCGGCACCTCCCGGTCCCGCCCGGCGGTATCTCGCAACCGACCTCACAGATTGTGCATTGCATCCCCTATCACTTCCGCATGACGATCCAGAACCCGGCCTCGTCTTCGTGAATCTCGGAGGAGGGGATGCCCGCCGTCTCCAGATCCCGGCGGATGGCATCCTGGTTCGCCGGAGCAAGCCTTTTCGCGGCCTTCACCTCCCACTCGGGATCGATCTCGCGCATCTTTGCCGTGATCTGCGCCTTCAGGGCCGCAGTGCCGAACCCGCCCCCGACGAACGTTCTTCCGCCCGGCCGGAGCACCCGCCAGATCTCCGAGAACGCCCGGGCCCGGTCGTTCCAGAAGAAGAGTGAGCCCCTGCTCACGATCAGGTCGACGGAGCCGTCGTCGTAGGGGAGGTCGTGGACGTCGCCGGAGACCGGGTGTACGCGGTCGGTGAGCCCGGCCTCCCTGATGTTCAGTTCAGCGATCTCGAGCATGTCGGCCGAGGAGTCGAGCGCATCGATCTCGAGATCGCTTGCGGTAGCAAGCGCCATCGCGAGGTGTCCGGGCCCGCACCCGATATCGACGCACCTGCCCTCCGTGATGCCGCAGATCTCGATGGCCTGGCGGGCGATGACCGGGTAAATCGGTGCGAACGGTCCTTTCGCGATGGCGTCCATCCTCCCGGCGCCGGCGCCGGAGAACTGGTCTTCGGATTCCTCTGTCATGGTGTTCTCCTTTGAAATGTCTCTGCCACGGGCACACAGATCCGCCGGTTGACGGGATCGCCGAGATGCACGATCCTGACGTCCGTTCCGTAGGCCTGTTGCATGGTATCCTCGCGGATGACCTCTTCGGGAGGCCCCATGGCAAGAATTCTCCTGTCTTTCAGGATTGCGACCCGGCTTGACGTCAGGAGCGCGTGGTCCGGGAAATGGGTCGCGACGACGATGGTCATTCCGTCCCCGGAGAGTCCTCTGATGACATCGAGCACACGCATCTGGTTGCCGAGGTCCAGGTGCGACGTCGGTTCGTCGAGGAGAAGGATCCCCGGACGCTGCGCGATCGCCCGTGCGATCAGGACCAGTTGCCACTCCCCGCCACTGATCCCGGTGCACGGCCGTTCGGCGAGGTGGGAGATCCCGACCCGGGCGAGGGCATCGGCGGCGATGGCCTCGTCCTTCTCCGACGGGGCCGCAAAGGCGCTGATGTGCGACGCCCTCCCCATAAGGACGATGTCCCTGACTAGAAACGGAAACGGTGAGGTCTGCGTCTGGGGGACGAACCCGACCCGACGGGCGATCTCGTGCGGCTGCATCCCGGCGATATCCCGTCCGTCGAGGAGGACACGCCCGTGGGATGGGGAGATTAACCCGGCCATGCACTTGAGGAGCGTGGACTTCCCGGTCCCGTTCGGGCCGAGGAGCGAGTATACACCCCCATCCTCCACCGTGAACGTGATATCCTCAAAGACATCCGCTCCACCCGGATAACTGAACGTTATCCCCTCGAGGCTGATGCTGCTCCCCATGCTCACCACCCCGGATTGTTCCGCCGGAGTAGCACCGCAAAGACCGGCGCCCCGATGACCGCGGTCAGGATCCCGATCGGGATCTCGGCGGGCGCGGCCGTCCTCGCGATGGTGTCGACGGCGATCAGGAACGCTCCGCCGAGAAGCACCGAGACCGGGAGAAGATAGCGGTTGTCCGGGCCGACGAGCATCCGCCCCATGTGCGGGATGACGAGCCCGATCCACCCGATGATTCCGCTCATGCAGACCGCAGCAGCGGTGATCACCGTCGCGAGGAGGATGATGGCGATTTTCAGGTGCTCAGTGTTCACCCCGAGCGCCCGCGCCTCCTCATCGCCCATCGTGAGGACGTTTATCCGCCACCGAATGACGAGCAGCCCGAGGATTGAGACCGCGATGATCGGGCCGAGGACCATCAGGTCCGGCGCCGAGACGTGGTTGAGCGACCCGAGCAGCCAGAAGACAATCGCCGGCATCTTGTTCATCGGGTCGGCCACGTACTTCACCATCGAGGTGAGAGCCGAGAAGAGCGATGCGATCACGATGCCCGAGAGGACGAGCATCAGGATCGGCGTCGTGCTCCTGACCCGGCTGAGAGCGTAGGCCATCCCCACGGCGAGCAGGCCGCCGGTGAACGAGAGGGCCTGAACAAGGACGAGGCTGTCGGAGAGGAGGATGCCGATCGCCGCCCCGAATCCTGCCCCGGCGGCCACGCCGAGGATCTGCGAGGAGACCAGGGGGTTCCTGAACATCCCCTGGAACGAGGCCCCGCTGACGGCGAGTCCGGCTCCGACGAGGAATCCGGCAATGATCCGGGGTATACGGACGTTGACGACGGCGGAGGTCGCCGTCGACGCCCAGGTCTGTTCGATCGGGAGGACCTGGCTTGCGATCACCGCGATCACCGTCTCCGGCGGGACCATGTAGCGTCCTGCCATCAGGGCGATGAACGCGACGACGCCGAGGACGCCGAGGAGGAGCACCTGGACGGTGCCCGGGTGCCGCTCACCCCAGCTCCTGCTGTGAGCCTGTTTCGGCGTTACAGTTGCCGTTTTGGTCGTCAGGGCATCCCGTGCGCCTGTCGGCTCTGGTCTCATCCGGACTGTTTCACCTGGCCGAATGTTATGCTTCCGTAAGTGCCGTCGATGACCTTCTGCGCCTGCGTATCGGTGAGGTTGAACCCGAAGATCTCAGCGTAGAAGTCCTTCACCCGGTCGGTGAGCGGAACGTCTTCGAAGCGGTCGGGGTAGGCAGCGTAGGCAATCCAGAGCGGGTAGAGGACGGCGGACTCGGCGGACGGCCGGCTCCAGAGGAAGAGTCCGGTCGGCTGCTTGTAGACCCGGCCTTCTTTGACGGCGCTGAGTTCTTTCCAGCGGTTGTCGTTTGCAAGGTCGGCGGGGCTGCCGGTATCGATGATGATGATGTCGGGGTCGGCGGCAAGGATCTGCTCCATTGAGATCTCGTTGATGCCTGTGTGCATTCCTTCCTGCTGTCCCTGCGTGGTCTCGATATCGGCGACCGCGTTTCTGCATCCTGCGGCGTCGGTCCACTCGGTAAAGAACGTGTCGCCTCCAAGCGTCTGGAGATGGCTTACGCCCTCGCCCAGGAAGACGGTGACGCGTTCATCTTCGGGGATATCGGCGGTGCGCTCATGGAGGAACGCGAGGGTTCTATCAAGGTAATCGATGTAGGCCTGCGCCCTGTCGGGGCTCTGGAAGACCTCGCCCATAAAGGCGATCTCCTTGCGCATCTCATCGAACCCGTCGCTCATTGTCCCGGAGAGGTAGATGACCGGGATATCGGTATGCGCCTCCACGATCTCCCCGTCGACATCGAAGGCGATGACGCAGTCGGGGTTCGTGACCAGGAGTTCTTCGATGTTCACGTTGCCGTTCGTCGTTCGCGGTGCCGGCTTGGCGGTGATGCCCGGATCCATCTCCTGCATCATCTCCATCATCTGCGGGCCTTTCGTGACGGCGATGACGCTGTCGTTCGCACCGAGGAGGTAGGGCACCTGGCTGATGGGGCCGCCGAAGACGCCGAACGTCGCCCCTTCGGCGGGGAGGATGATCTGATTCCCCTCCATGTCGGTGATCGTCCGCGTCCCGGCCTGAACGGCCGGTTCGTCCGGTGGTGTGGTCGTTGTCGTACAGCCGCAGCAGAGTATGCCGGCGGCGATGATGAGCGCACAGAGCGCATAGACGGATCTTGTCATTCGTTCACTCCAGATCGGATATCTATAGTGCGTGAGGCCGATTCTAGGCCCGCTCCGCTGATTTTTGGAGAATTTTTCATTCCGGAGAAGAAAACGGTTGCCTTTCGGGTTTTTGTTAATTAAAGTCCATTGACCGGCGTGATGAGCATGGAGCATTCTGTCCGCTCCCCTCAACCGGACGGTCTCCAGATTCGGGTGTCTTCGATATCCAGATTGAGGGGTTTAAAAGCCTCATTTTTGAATTTGCGGGTTAAGGGCGGTTTAGAATTTCGGTCAATGTTTATCATCTTTCACTCCGTATAATAAGTGAAACCAGTGAGAACCTTACGATGAACAATTCCAACAATCTCCTTACCGAGGGTTCGGTCGGAAAAGGCCTCTGGGTCGTGGCTCTTCCGATCATCATCAGCAACTTCCTTGCGAGCATCCTTGAGGTGGTGGATATGTATTTCATCGGCAAACTCGGCGATGTTGCGATCGCCGGCGGAGCGATGAGCATATCCATCATCATCGTGCTTACGACGGTGATCTTCGGGATCGTGACGGCAACGGCTGCATTCGTCTCGCGGGCATACGGGTCGGCGCGGTATGAGCGCATCCCGGTGATCCTTGCACATTCGCTGTATCTGGCACTCGCCTTCTCGGCGATCCTCATGGTCATCGGCATCTTCCTGTCACAGGACCTCCTCCTGCTCCTTGGAGCGGAGAGCGACGTTGCCGAGATGGGGTCACGCTTCCTCTCCCCGGTGCTGACGGGGATATTCGTCTTCGTCACGCTGATGATCCTGACGACCGTCTTCCAGAGCACGGGTGATTCACGAACACCGATGTACGTGATGGTCGTGGTGAACATCGTGAACGTCGCTCTGAACCCGACGCTGATCATGGGTCTCGGCGGTCTCCCGGCGTTCGGCATTGCCGGATCCGCGTATGCGTCCCTTACCTCGCGCGCGACCGGCGCGCTGCTCCTGATCGGGGCGATGTATCTGCCGTCCAGAAAGGACAGGCCGGTCCGGTTCCCGAAGAAGTGGACGTTTGAGCCGCAGTTGATCAAGGATATCGTGAAGGTCACGATACCGTCGGCGGTGCAGAGCGGGGTTCGGAGTTTTGCGTTCCTCGGGATGACCGCGATCGTGGCACTGTACGGCACGGCGGCGGTGGCGGCATACGGCATCTGCCAGCGTCTGGATATGCTGGGTCTCATCATCGTGATGGGGCTCTGCACGGCCGTCGCGGTGATGGTCGGGCAGAACCTTGGCGCGGGGAAAGTCGAGAGAGCGGAGAAAGCGGTCAGGCTTGCGATGATCGCGAACGCATCGTTCATGGCGGTTGTGGGTATCTTCTACCTGCTGTATGCGAAGCACCTCCTGGCGTTCTTCGGCGCGGCGGGCGAGTCGCTTGCAGACGGCATCCTGTTCATGCAGATTGTCCCGGCGTCCTACTTCGTGATCGCCATGGCGATGACGATGGGGTTTGCGATGAACGGCGCAGGGATGACGAGGCCCGGCATGTACGCGGCGATCGTGGGGCAGTTGATCGTGCAGGTGGGGCTTGCTGCGGTCTTCGTGACGATGGGGCTGCCGCTGCAGTTCATCTGGTTCGCGGTGGTCTGCGGCACCGTGGTGGTCTTCCTCTGCGACCTGTTCTTCTATCGGCAGGGCGCCTGGAAGACGAAGAAACTGAATCTTGGCGGGGAAAACTGAGCCGGAGGTTCTCCGGGAATCTTTTTTTTTGATGGAGCATGCGTCGCGAGTTGAAGACTGAAAGTCTTCTTCCGCTCCGGCCGCTCACGCCTGTTGCGAGTCGAAGCCCTTCGGTCTTCTCCCGCTCGCGATGCTCGCGCTGGAGTAAACTATATATCCGGCTGCATGGTATTCGGGCAGCGTATGCGCATGCGGGAGAAGACCCTGGCGATTCTGCTCGTTCTGTCGCTTGTTGCGAACGTCTTCCTCCTGGCCGTTGCCGTCATGCCGCCGGACGACTTCTCCCCGGCGCTCTCCGGACCCGGGGAGGCCGAACCGCTCCCTGATGCGACCGCCGCCCCTCTTCTCCCCGTGATGGCTGTCGAGAACGAGAATGCCGCCTCAATGCAGGTGCCGGTCCTCCTCCAGAGGGTCGAGGTGGACCGGGGCGGGCCGCTCTTTTATGGCGAGGTGACCGAAGAGGGGGCGATGGTGAACGTCTCGGTCGAGGTCGTGCCCGGGAAGGGACGGGTGCTCGTCCAGACGACGCCCCTGATGGGTGTCGTTTTTCAGGATGCCGCGAACCTCGCGGTCGCGGTCGCCGCAAACCGGTCCCGTGCGGATCTCTCAGGGAGTGACATCATCTTCAGCATCCAGGGGCCGGAGGATATCTCCGAGATCGACGGCCCCAGTGCGGGGGCGCTGATGGCCGTGCTCCTCCTCTCGGTGCTGGAGGACTTTGCGCTCAACGAGAGCGTGACCGTGACGGGGACCATCGACGAGGAGGGGAGGATCGGCCCGGTCGGCGGGGTTCTCGAGAAGGCCGAGGCCGCCCGCCGCGGCGGGAAGACGCTTCTCATCCTCTCCGGGGAGAATGACCGGATCTTCGATCACTCTAAAGATCTCCGATCGTTTGGAGGACTGAGGATCGGGCGGCAACGGCCGATCATCGTGGATACGAAGGAATACATCGAGGAGAACCTCGGGATCCAGGTGAAATACGTGGATACCCTCGACGACCTGCTCGCCGATCTTCGTGTGCCCGCACCCGACCGGGATGCCGGGGCCGCCTGACTGAAGGATATTTATCCTCTCCCGGGCCATGTACCCGGATAGTATGAAGCCAGAGAGACTGCTGATCGCCGGGGTTGTCGTGGTTGCCGTGGCTGTCGTCCTGGTGGTTCTGCTGTCGGGGCTCTCCTCGCCGCAGCCGCCCGGCCCCGACCCGACCCCGACTCCATCCACGACGCCAACCCCGGTGCCCGTTCCCGAAAACGGCACCTACGTCAACACCACCTACGGGTATGCCGTCACCTGCCCGGAGGGGTGGTACTATACCGAGTCGGGCGAGAGCGTCTGGTTCTCCTCGCCGGACAAGCACGAAGAAGTCCGCGTGAACACGATCCCGGTCGTGAACAAGAGCCTCACCGATGAAGAGATCCTCGAAGCCCTGAACGCGACCTACATCGAGGATCTTCGCGCCGGAATCGGTGCCGAATGGATCTCGACGGAGAAGATCACTCTTGACGGCGTCCCGGCATACCGGTCGGAGTTCTCCGTCCCCATCGTCGATGAGGACCGGTACACCTTCGTCGCCCGCTACGCCGTCAAGGATGGCGTCATCTACTCGGTCATGCACACGGTCTTCCCCCCGAAGTACGATATCTACAACGTCGATGCGGCTCCGACGGCGGAGTCGTTCCGGTTCATTTAACTTTTTTTGGGTTTTCTCGAACTCCTTTCCCTTCGGGAAAGTCGTTCAAAACAGTATCTGGAAAAAAGGTGGCGGGTAAATGGGTTGTCGAGAGGTAATCACCTTCGGCAGGACGTTTAGGGGCATATCCCGTCACCTCTTCTTTCCCGGCGTGATTCTCGGGCGACCAGAGGAGAGGACCAGTGATGCGGGAATATCGATCTGCGAGTCGATACTCTGGCTGTGCATCAGGGCCTGCTGGTTACCCCCTCGCATGCGGAGGTGAATCCGCCGAATCGGTGTCGTATTAGTTCAATCCATTTCGTCTGCAACGGAAGCCCGCTGCGACGTATAATAATACTGATTTCCCGGAATAAATCCATTATGATACGGAATTTCGTTCTTTTAGATGGTGTATCTCCATTATTTTTTAAAAACAAGTGGTTTTGGAGTTTTTTTGTATCGCGACGGCGGGTGGTCTCATCACCGCTTGAACAACCCGTCGAGTTTGCGCTTATCAAACGCCACGACCGTCGGCCTCCCGTGCGGGCATGTCCAGGGGGTCTTTGTCCGGGCGAGTTGCGTGATGAGACGCTTCTGCTGCTCGGGCGTGAGGATGGCGCCGGCCTTTACCGCCCCGCGGCACGCGACGATGCAGGTGACAGCCTCACGCCGGTCGGGGGCGGTTTTGGCCTCGTCGTGGAGGAGGTCGGCGATCATCTCCCGGACCGTCGCGGGGTCCTCGACCGCGCCGAGAGCGGTCGGCACCGCACGGACGGCGAAGGTGTCCCGGCCGAACTCCTCCACGACGAACCCGCCGTCTGCGAGGAGGGGGATCGCGTCACGGAGTGCGGCGGCCTCCTTCGGGGGGAGCGAGAGGACGACGGGCATAATCAGTTCCTGCGACCCGGCATCCCTGTTGCGCTGCTCAGCGACCTGGTCGTAGAGGACGCGCTCGTGGGCCGCGTGCTGGTCGACGAGGTAGAGGGTGCCGTCGGTCCCCTCCGCCACGATGTAGGTCGCGGCCACCTGCCCTATCGGCTCCATTGCGGGGAGGAGGTTCTCCCGGCCTTCCGTCTCCGTCCGGCGGAGCTGCTTATCGGAGAGGGTGAGGCTCCGGTGGTCGGCCGTGTAGGGCTGCGCCCCGGCTTCGGCGACCGATGGCGGGGACGGCGGCGCCGGTTCGATCCCCTCAAGGGTGATCTGCTGCTGCACCGGCTCGGCCGGGGTCTCGCGTGCGAGGTCGTGCCGGGAGAGCGCCTCGTTCACCGCGGCCGCAATCGCCCCCGTGATCTCCCGCTCCCGGGAGAGGCGGACCTCGCGTTTGGTCGGGTGGACGTTGACGTCCACGAGATCGGTATCGATCGCAAGATCGAGGAACGCCACCGGGTAGCGGTCCTTCGGGAGGAGGGTGCCGTAGCCCTCCCGGACGGCGGCGGCGATCTGCCGGGAGGAGATGCTTCTCCCGTTGATGCTGACAGAGATCTGCGAGGGGGTCCCCCGGTTCTCCGAAGGCCGGGAGATGTAGCCGCCGATACGGATAAACGGGAGCCTTCCCTCGACCGGGATGAGCGACCGGGCGAGTTCGGCGCCGTAGAGCCCCGCGATGGTGTTGAGGGCTCCTCCCGACCGCTGGGTCGCCATCCGCTCCTTGCCGTTCTGCACCACCCGGAAGGCGACCTCGCCGTGGGCGAGGGCGAGGCTTTCTGCGACCGCGTAGACGTGGGCGAGCTCGGTGTTCCTGCTCTTCAAGAACTTCCGGCGGGCGGGGGTGTTGTAGAAGAGGCGTTCCACCGCGACCGTCGTCCCCTCCGGTGCTCCCACCTCGCTCTTCTCCACGACCTCACCGCCCCTGACGACGATCCGCGTCCCGGCGAGCGCGTCCCCTCCCCGCGGCCGGGTGACCAGCGTCACCTCCGCGACGGCGGCGATGCTCGCGAGCGCCTCTCCCCGGAACCCGAGCGTCCTGATCTCCGAGAGGTCGGCGATATCCCGGATCTTGCTCGTCGCGTGGGGGTGAAACGCGAGGACCGCCTCCTCTGCGGTCATCCCCTCTCCGTTATCGGTCACCCGGATCTTCGTGATCCCCGTCATATCAGACGTGATCTCGAGGAGGATGCTCGTCGCATCCGCGTCGATCGCGTTCTCGAGGAGTTCTTTTGCCACCGATGCCGGCCGCTCCACGACCTCGCCGGCGGCGATCTGGTTCACGGTCTCGGGGTCGAGGACGCGGATCTTCGTCATCGCTCAGTCCTCTCTCCGTTCGCGAGTTTCTGGAGCCTGCAGAGTGCGTTCAGCGCCTCGATTGGAGTCATCTCGTTTGGATTCATCGTCTTGAGTTCTCTGACCGCCGGGTTCTCCTCCACGACACCCTCGCCGGGATCGACGAGGAGCATCTGGGTGTAGCGGGGGGCCCGCACCCCGGCGGGGAGTCCCCGGGTCGACGCTTCCTTTAAGAGTTCCATCGCCCGGTCGGTCACCTTCTTCGGGACACCGGCAAGGTGCGCCACGTGGATACCGTAACTCCGGTCGGTCGCGCCGGGGATGATCTTTCTGAGGAAGACGACGTCGGTCCCGGTATCTTTCACCGCGAAGTGGAAGTTCTTCACCCGCTTGAGCGAGCCTTCGAGGTCGATCAGGTCGTGGAAGTGGGTCGCAAAGAGTGTCCTCGGCCCGGCGACCGCCTTCCCGTGCAGGAACTCCACCACCGCCCGGGCGATCGAGCATCCATCCAGCGTGCTCGTCCCCCGCCCGATCTCGTCGAGGATGACGAGGCTTTTTGGGGTCATGTTGTTTAAGATGTTTGCGAGTTCCAGCATCTCGACCATGAACGTCGACTGCCCCGAGGCGAGGTCGTCGAACGCCCCCACCCGGGTGAAGACGCGGTCGACGATCCCGATGGTGGCGTGCCGGGCCGGGACGAAACTCCCCATCTGCGCCATGATGCAGCAGAGCGCCACCGCCCGCATGTAGGTGGACTTGCCGGCCATGTTCGCCCCGGTGATGATCATGATCTGGTCGCCGGCGGAGTCGAGTTCCGTGTCGTTCGGGACGAACGGCGCCGGGAGGTGCCGCTCCACCACCGGGTGGCGGCCGTCGCGGATGATGATCCGGCCGCTCTCCTCGATCACCGGGCGGGTGTAGCCGTAGCGGGCGGCGACCTCGGCGAGCGCCGCATAGACGTCGAGGAGCCCCACCGCCCGTGCGGTCGCCTGGAGGCCGGCGACCTCCGCCGCGAGCGTCCGGATGAGTTCGGCATAGATCTCCGCTTCGAGGGCGCCGAGCCGCTCTTCGGCGGTCGCGATCATCGCTTCCTTCTCCCGGAGGTCGGGGATCGTGTAGCGCTCGCCGTTTGCGGTCGTCTGCCGCCGCTCGTACTCCGGCGGCACCAGGTGCAGGTTCGGCTTCGTCACCTCGATGTAGTAGCCGAAGACACGGTTGTAGCCGACCTTGAGCGACTTGATCCCGGTCCGCTCCCGCTCCTGTTGCTGGAACTCCGCGATCCAGTCCTTCCCGGTCGTCGCGAGGTGCCGGAGTTCGTCGAGTTTGGCGTTGAACCCCTCCCGGATCATCCCGCCGGCCTGCGCACGCGCCGGGGGGTCGTCGACGATCGCCCGGCCGACGAGGTCGACGACGCGGGCGTGATCGCTCATCGCGGCGAGGGCCTCGCGGACCAGGGTCGGGGCGTCGGGGGGAACGAGCGCCTTCACGTCCGGTATGGTGGAGAGAGAGTCCCGGAGCGTCGCAAGATCCCTCGGCCCGGCGTTCCCGTAGGCGATCCTCCCCGCTATCCGCTCGATATCGGCGAAGTCGCCGAGCGTCGCGCGGAGCGCCTGGCGCTCGAGTGCGTGCTCGAAGAACCACTCAACCGCGTCGAGCCGCGCCTCGATGGCCTCCTTCCCGAGCAGGGGTGCGATCAGGAACGACCGCATCGTCCGGCTCCCCATCGACGTCTCCGTGGCGTCAAGCGCGGAAAGAAGTGTGTTTGCGTCGCCTTCACCCCGGATGCCCGCGGTGATCTCGAGGTTCCGGAGCGTGATCGCATCGAGCGCCATGTTCCCCGACGGAACCCGGGTCGAGAGCCCCGTGATGTGGGAGAGGGGCGACTGCTGTGTATCCTGGGCGTAGCGGAGCGCTGCTCCGGCCGCGGCGATCGCGCCGGGCATTCCCGCGCACCCGTATCCGTCGAGCGTCGCCGTCCCGAACTGTTTGCAGAGCCGCTCGTACGCCGCGTCGAGATCGAAGGCGTCGTCGCGGTAGCGGCTCACCGTCACCCCGAGGGCTTCGAGCCGGTCGGGGAGGCCGTCTGCGAGGCTTTCGGGGACGATCGCTTCGGTTGGGCGATATCTCACGGTCTCCGAGACGATCTCGGCGTAGTCGCGCTCGCCGCTCCCCGAGGAGACGAAGAACTCGCCTGTGGAGACGTCCAGGAACGCGAGGCCGAAGGTCTCCTTCCGGTCGGGGGCGACCGCCATCAGGTAGTGGGCCCCGGCCGAGGCGAGCATCGAGGAGTCGATCAGGGTTCCCGGGGTGATCACCCTCGTGACGTCCCGCTTGACCACGCCTTTTGCGGTCTTTGGGTCCTCCACCTGGTCGCAGATCACCACCTTGTAGCCTTTCGCCACCAGGCGGGCGATGTAGGCGTCGGCGGCGTGATGGGGTACGCCCGCAAGCGGCATTCGGTCGCCGTTTTTGTCCCTGCCCCGGGCCGTCAGGGTGATGTCGAGTTCCCGGGCCACCACGCCGGCGTCCTCACCGAAGGTCTCGTAGAAGTCCCCCATCCGGAAGAAGAGGATGGCGTCGGGGTACCGGGCTTTCGCTGAATAATACTGCCGCATTGCCGGGGTCGGTCCGTCGGTCATCGCTTCTCCTTATAGAATCCGCATGGGGCCACATAAGGGTACTGTCCCGGAAAACGGCCGGAAAATGCTCCGATTTGCTGCACCACTCCTGCGGCCCCCGGCAAATTAAATACCTCCGGGGCGCGTACCAAGAACACGATATTATATGTCGGCGACTATCGCAGAAAAGATATTTTCGCAACGGTGCGGGAGACCCGTCCGCGCGGGAGAGGTTGTGATGGCACCCGTGGATGCAGCGATGATCCACGACATCACCGGCCCGCTTGCGGTCAGGGTCTTTCGCGAAATGGGTGGAGAGCGCGTATTCGATCCCGAGCGGATCATTATGCTCTTCGACCACCAGGTACCCGCCGACTCGATACCTGCTGCAGAAAACCACGTCTTTATGCGGGAGTTTGCAAAAGAGCAGGGGATCCACAACTACGACCTCCTCGAGGGCGTCTGCCACCAGGTCGTGATGGAGAAGGGGCGGGCGGCGCCGGGCGAGATCATCGTCGGCACCGACTCGCATACCTGCACCTACGGCGCGGCTGGGGCGTTCGCGACCGGGATCGGTTCGACCGATATGGGGTTCGTCTTGAAGTTCGGGGCGCTCTACTTCCGGGTGCCCGAGAGCATCCTTGTCGAGGTTGAGGGTGCGTTCGGCAGAAGAGTCGGGGCGAAAGACTTCATCCTCTCCCTCGCCGGCGACATCGGCGCTGACGGGGCGACCTACATGGCGCTCGAGTTCACCGGCCGGGCGATGCGCGAGATGAACATGGCGGGGCGGATGACCTGCGCGAATATGGCGATAGAGATGGGGGCGAAAGCCGGGATCGTGGCGCCCGACGCGGCCACCTGGGAGTACGTCACCGCCCGCCGCGAGATCGAGCCGTTCGACCTCGCGGGCGACCCGGATGCGAACTACCAGGAGCGGCGGCACTACGACGTCACCGACCTTGCCCCGCAGGTTGCCGTCCCGCACAACGTCGACAACGTTGTGGATGTGACGGAGGTCGCGGGGACGAAGGTCGACCAGGTCTTCATCGGCTCCTGCACGAACGGCCGCTACGAGGACCTCGCCGAGGCGGCGGAGGTGCTCGGGAACGCCGACCGGTTCGCGGACGGCGTGCGGGTGATCGTCATCCCGGCCTCGCGGACGGAGTACTTGAAGGCCCTCCGGGGCGGCCTCATCGAGCGATTCGTCGAGGCGGGCGCCCTCGTCGAGGCGCCGTGTTGCGGCCCCTGCATGGGCGGGGCGTTCGGCCTCCTCGCGCCGGGTGAGGTCTCGCTCTCGACCTCGAACCGCAACTTCCGGGGCCGGCAGGGGAGCACGCAGGCGTCGGTCTACCTCTCCTCGCCGGCGACGGCGGCGGCGAGCGCCCTCTACGGCGAGATCACCGACCCGAGGGAGGTGTGAATCATGCGAGTCTGGAAGTTCGGCGACGATATCGATACGGATGCGATCATCCCCGGGCGGTTCCTCACGATCTACGACCCGGCGGAACTCGCGAAGCACACGTTCGAGGGAACGAGGGACGAGTTCGCAAAGGAGGCGCGGGAGGGCGACATTGTCGTCGCCGGCAGCAACTTCGGGTGCGGCTCCTCCCGCGAGCACGCGCCGCTCGCGCTCCTCGGCGCCGGGGTGAAGGCTGTCATCGCGAAGTCATTTGCGCGGATCTTCTACCGGAACGCCGTGAATACGGGTCTCCTGCCTCTGGTCTGTCCGGAGGCGGACTCGATCCAGGACGGCGAGAGCGTTGTGGTTGATATCGCCGGAGGCTACATCGAGGCGAACGGGAGGCGGCTTGCAATCGAGCCGGTGCCCGGGTTCATGAAGGAGATCGTCGACGCCGGCGGTCTCGTGGCCTACGCGAAGAACTTAAAGGAGGTGAAGACATGCAGCACAAAGTAGCCGCAATCGGCGGTGACGGGATCGGCCCCGAGATCGTCGCGGCGGGAAGGGAGGTCCTCGACGCCGCGGGAGAGCGCTATGGGTTCGATATCGCGTGGACGGAGTTCGATATCGGGGCGGAGCGCTACCTCAGCACAGGCGAGCTCCTGACCGAGGAGGATATCGCGGAGCTCTCGAAGTTCTCCGCGATCTACTTCGGCGCCATCGGCGACGACCGGGTGAAGCCCGGGATCCTGGAGAAGGGCATCCTCCTTGCGATCCGGTTCCACTTCGACCAGTTCATCAACCTCCGGCCGATCAAACTCCTCGACGGGGTTGCGACGCCGCTCGCAAACAAGCGTCCGGAGGACATCGATTTCGTCGTCGTCAGGGAGAACACCGAGGACTTCTATGTCGGGATCGGATCCCGGTTTGCCGGAAGAAACGAGCAAAAGACCCTTGAAGTCGTCCGCGACATCTACAACGTCAGGTTCGGCCTCGACGTCGAGACCGACGCCGACGAGCTCGCCTACCAGATCGGCGTCGTCACCCGGGCGGGTGCCGAGCGGGCGATCCGCTACGCCTTCGACCTTGCAGAGCGGAGGAAGAAGAAGGTCACGTCGGTCGACAAGGCGAACGTCCTCTCCGACGTCTACGGTCTCTGGCGGGACGTCTTCACGGACGTCGCCGCCGGCTACCCGGGCGTCGCGACGGAGTTCAACTTCGTCGACGCCGTCACGATGTGGTTCGTCAAGAACCCCGAGTGGTTCGACGTCGTCGTCACCCCGAACATGTTCGGCGACATCATCACCGACCTCGGCGCCATGATCCAGGGCGGGCTCGGGCTCGCCCCCGGCGGGAACATCAACCCGGAGGGCACCTCCATGTTCGAGCCGATCCACGGCTCCGCGCCGAAGTACCGCGGCCAGGACGTCGCAAATCCCCTTGCCACCGTCTGGGCGGGCTCGATGCTCCTCGACCACATCGGCGAGCACGATGCTGCCGCGGCGGTCCTCAGGGCGATCGAGCAAAGCATCCTCGACGGGTTCGTCACCCGGGATATGGGCGGCGCAAAGAAGACGAGCGAGGTCGGACAATACCTCGCGGCGCTTGTCCGGACGGTGTAGGGCGGTAGCCCTCTCTTTTTTTGTAACTGTTCAGGGTATCGAGTGAGCCGTCGTCGGGACGAAGGGCGTCCCCTCGAATACCCCCACCAGTTCGGGTAATACCGGGCGACTGTGCTTCTTGACAGTTGAGATGAATCCTCTGACCCTGCAGAAGTTCCGAGCGCCTTCTTCACTCCGGAATGTCCCGGAGATCTTCTGCTGCAGTTTCATCATCCGGAGATCGCGTTCAGCCTGATTATTGGTGAAGGGTATGGTGAAATCCCTCATGAATGTCAGGATCTCTCGCTGGTATTTGTGACAGCGGTCAAGGAGATTCTTCGCTTTGGACTGCTTCCTTCTGCCGTGTTTCCCCTGCTCCCAGGGAACCCCGGTGATTTCCATTTCCTTCCGCGCAGCCTCGAGAATACTGCGATACCGTTCTTCGAAGGCAGCACGGATGGCCGGCAGCAGAGCATGCCCACTCTGCCTGGCGGTATCCACGGTTATCTTCATCTCGATGAGGAGGGCACGGAGGGCTTCGCTCCACCGATGTCCGAAGTTCTCCGAGATCCCCTGCAGTTCGCGTAGAAGATGAGCGTTACAGATGGCATGATCACTGGAATACCTGAAATACGGCGCCCAGAAGTCATGGATCATCGTCCCCTGAAATCCCGGCAGGATCGCCATGGCATCGGTCGCCTGCGACCCTCGGTTTCGATGGTGCCCGTAGCAGGTGAGGAGTTCGGTACCGGCGACATGAAGCCAGTGCCGGGTGCCAGCAGCCCGCATGCCGGTTTCATCGACGTGGAGAACATGCGCTCCGTGCAGGAGTTCCCGGATGCGCTCATCCACTTCCGTCAGGTTCTGGGAGCACTCCTCCACGGCCGCGACCACGGTTGCCCGGCTCAAAGAGCGTCCGAACAGGTCGGAAACCAGTTGACAGACCCGATCATACGACAGCAGTTGGTAGATGCAGGAGTAGACCAGGAGTGCCTTCAGGTTGGTGCCATACTGCACGGGATGCGACGCCTCGGCGGGAAATGCAGCCCGGTGGGAAGACCCGCAATGAGGACACCGTTTGTGTTCCGCACGGTGCTCGGTCACGATAATCCGGAGGGGAGGAATGTCGTGAACCTGACGCCGTTCCACAGCACTCGGCTCGACGTCTTCCAGGGATGTCCCACACGTGGGACAGACGGAAACGGCATGGACAACGATCGCATCCGGGACGGCAACGGGCTGAAGGCTGTGGCCTTTGTGCCCCTTCTGGCCGCCCGGAGATCGCTCGCCTTTCTTCCGCGGCGTCTGGGGTCGGCGAAACCAATCCTGCGACGGAGGGCGACTGCTATTCCGGCTGTTCTGGTTCAACCGGGATTCGAGGTCCGCAATCTGGGCCTTCAGGCGACCATTCTCGTCACGGAGTTTGGTGATGATACGCTGTTGCTCCAGGATGATGCATTTGAGATCGTCGATGGTTGCGAGAAGAGCAGGGATATCCGCAACGGTGTAGTCGGAAGGAGGGCAATTCTCAACATCCTTTTGGGGAGGGCGGATATCAGGAGTCACTGAATTCTATTTCAGCGCCATTATAAAAGGATCTTTCGGTTTGGGCTGAACAGTTACCTTTTTTTATGGAAAACCGGCCCGGTGCGTCCGGTCTACTCCTCTGAACCGGAAGTGGTGGAGAAGTTGAGTTGCCACTCCCGGTAGCCTCCCTGCCCCGCCGTCACTTCTCCTTCGGCAGGCATCCAGCCCTGCGGGTCGTCGGTGATCGTGAGAGAGTAAGCATCGGAGTATCGATTTTGCCCGGCAAAATCGAATCCTTCAAGCCACCGGTTTGACCCCTCAATTTCCGACGAGATCGAGACCTGCGTCCCGTTCTCGTAGCGCGCGTAGACGGGGATGGTGTAGGAGTACCGGTATCCTTCGGGGTTGTAATAACCGCGCTCGTTGGGCGTTCCGGAGGAACTTGCTATCAGTGTGAGGTTCTGCTTCGGGGCGAAGAGCGACTCGTTGCCGAATGGGTGCCGTGTATCGATCAACTGCGGGACGACCTCGGGGCGTAATTTGTCACCAAGAGAGGTGCGATTAGAGTAGCGAACACCGATCGGTTCTGCGGGATTCATGTAGGGAGTGGTCAGCCGGAGGTAGTACTGGCCGTCGACCGGGACGATCGCGAAATCGTAGTGCTCCGGAAGAGTCGAGGGATCGGAGGGATGTTTTCGGAGGTTGCCGGGATCGGTGTAAAGTTCACCAGAAATTTGTTCGGGACCGATGACCGGCTGGTCGCCGCGGGTCGGGATGGGTACAAGGAGGGTCACGTTCTCGATGGGCGTGGCTGTCCAGATGGAGAGTTCGTATCTGAAATATGTATAAGGATCTTGAGGTTCCCCCGAGAGACAGCCGCAGAGGAAGACCTGGGCAACGACGAGGGCGAGGAGGACGACGGGGAGCCTGAAGCGCATGCAGGAATCTGTTCCTTCCTGGTATACATTCATTTCCCCGGAGATGTTCCCTGGACGGTTATCGGTTCATTTCCTGCCATCCTCTGCCGCATCAGGCCGAGGCATCCGTTCTACTCCCCTGAACCGGAAGTGGCGGAGGCGTTGAGTTGCCACTCCCGGTAGTTTCCGTGCCCAGTCCGTACTTCTCCTCCGGCAGGCATCCAGCCCTGCGGCTCGCCGGTGATGACGAGACGATAATGGTCGGTATATCGATTCAGCGCCCATGCATCAAACTGTTCAGCCCATCCGTTCTCACCCATAATATCCGAAGAGATCTCGACTCGGCTTCCGTTCTCGTACTGCGCGTAGACGGGGATGGTGTAGGAGTATCGGCATCCAGGGTTGATACCGCGTGTTTCAACCGCCTCCGGGGAGCCTGCGGTCAGGGCGAGGTTCTGCTTGGGGGAGAAGAGCGACTCGTTGCCAAGCGGGTGCAGCGTATTGATCATCTGCGGGACGATATCAGGCCGGAGATCACCTGCAAGGAAGGTATAGTTTTCATAGTTCACCCACACAGGTTCTACAGGGCTCAGGAACGGGGCAGTTAACCGGAGGTAGTACTGACCGTCGACAGGAACGACTGCGAGGGTGCAATATTCCGGAATAGTCGAGGGATAGGAGCGTACCTCCGGGAGTTTTTCGGAATAAAACGCATCGGAGATCGGGCTATGGCCGATAACCGGCCGGTCACCGCGGGTCGGGATGGGAACAAGGAGGGTCACGTTCTCGATACGGGTATCCGTTGTGATGTGGAGAGTATATGATGAGGATACGCTGAAATCTTGAGGTCCCCCCGAGATACAGCCGCACAGGAAGACCAGGGCAACGACGAGGGCGAGGAGGACGATGGGGAGCTGGCAACGCATGCAGGAATCTGTTCTCTCCGGGTATACATTCATTTCCCCGGAGGCGTTCCCTGAACGGTTATCGGTTCATTCCCGGCCAAATCCCGACCATCAGACAGATCTTTCAGGCTGTTGAGCACGATCGGGCTTCCCCACCATCCAATACCCGTTTCTGGCTTCCTCAAAGCGATGAATATTCACCGTAGCAATAAATAAGTCCTTTAGAACAGTCCTTTTACCTGCAACACTTCTCTCACAGACTCTGGAGGGAATCAGACTATGGAAAACAGATCTCTTGTACGAATCATGGGTCTTGGCATGATCCTGATGCTCATGCTCATGCTCATGCCGGTATCGCCTGTCCTCGCCGCGGGGTTCGAATCACCCTCCCCGGCGAGCGCAATGACCGCTGCCAACGTCGAGAGGCCGGATATGACGGTTGTCTCCTCCGTCCTCTGCGACGTTTTCGGGATCGAGTGCGACAGGGCCACGATGGCGAAAGGCGTCTACATCGACCCCGCTGTCCGGGAATTTTCGCCGCAGTGGACGCTGATCATGCTCGGTTCGACGAAGCAACGGGATGACGTGCTGAAGTTCGTCGACGGGCTTGATGCCTCGAAGGAGGAGAAGGCCGTCTGGCGATCGAGCCTTGAAGAACTCTGGAAGAAGTACCCGGTCCGGGCCGTGAAGACGGAAGACGGCCTTGCGCTGACCATCGTCCCCGAGAAAAGCGATGTGCGGCTTGCAGTGTCTGAAAACTCGGCACTCCGGGAGCTCGACGAGGAGATCGGCCGTGCAATGGCATCGAGCATGGACGGTGAAGTCGGTGTGCGGTGGAATGCAGATACTCATGGGTGGATAATCAAGGCGGCATGCGTGCATAATTCAGTTAATGAGACAAATGCAAGTATAGCAGGAGGACATGCATCTGATCCAGATTGGTGGTATGAAGGTTCGGAGCTTGAGATAATTCTCCAGCGCTGTTACAACCACGGCTACGTCCCCCCAACACCCCTCCCCCCTATTCCCGGTGTCCCGGAGGGTTTCGGCAGGGCCCCCGAGAACTGCCAGAAGAACGCAACCGATGCGGCGACCGCCTACTACAATAACCACCTCACCGAAGCTTTCACCTCCCTCGGACATTCGAGCCACTTCATGACCGATATCGGCAACCCGATGCACACGGGACAACTCTTCGTGCAAGGATCCCTGACTGTCATGGGGTGGAAAATTCACAATGCGTATGAGGACTACGTGAATGATATTGACAACTGGGAAACGCTCGGGTTCAACGCGACCGTCTATGACACGGTAGAAACGGAAGTCTGGAGTAACCCCGATTATTCGACACGGCTTCTCGGCTGGAAGACCCAGTGGGTCCGCGACCCCCTTATCCTCCTGGTCACCCTGAACTTCATCACCCATGGCGAAGAGCCCCACCTCGAAGAGAGCCCCGCAATCCGTGAAATCACGCTATGGAGCCTCGGCGAGACGACGAAGCACACCAACGGCCTCGTGTACTACGTCATCAAGGACGGCATCCGCACCCACGTCATCACCGCAACCGCGGGCCCGCACGGCTCCATCTCGCCCTCGGGCGACGTCCAGGTTCTCTACGGTGAGGAGCAATCGTTTGAGATTACTTCCGATAGCGGCTATACCGTGGACAACGTCCGCGTGGACGGCGAATCCGTCGGAGCCCGCACGACCTACACCTTCGATGCGGTAGACGCGGATCACACCATTGAGGCGACCTTCAAAGAAATCACCGGCTCCGGCAACGAATGGGTCTGGTCGAGGGACGGATGGGATGGATGGTCCCACGAGGCGTCGTGGTCGGGAACACAGACCGGACCCTGCTCCGAATACGGCCCGGTGATTGTCGACGACCACGGCGAGCACGGCATCGATGTAACCCTTCTTGCCGGATCGACGACCGCTCGTGTCGAGCGGCAGTTCACGGATGCTTCGGGAACCGGGTGGAACACCCTCACGTTCGTCGGGCTCCTGACGGCGTCGGACGTACCCGGCGGACGGTGGATGACGATCGAGGTGAACGGCCAGCAGGTCTTCGCGGGCACCGCCTCGCAGACACCCCCAGGCAACGGCCAGCTGTTCGAGATCAGCGTCCCGTTCCCGCAGTCGGACGAGGTGAACGTCAGGATCTCCCACGGGCAGAGCCCGGCATGGGGTCCGCGGTTTGCAATGCAGTACCACTCCCTGAACCTGACGCTGGACAACAACCAGAGAGGCGTCGCTGTGGAAGACGCACCCTTCGTCATACCGGACCCCGCCTCGCTGGTGGTCAACGGGACCGCCGGGAGCCCCTGAGCCCTGTCGCTCCCGCCTGCGGGCGGTGACCTGCACTCCCTTTTTTTCAAGACCACCCTGTGAAGATCATGCCCCCTCGGATGTACCTGATGACCTGGTCATTCCCCGTCTTTTATATCCCCGCACCGCCATGATCTTGTAGACCGATGCAAAACAACCAGCGTACGCCGTGCGAAAACCCGCTCTGGCCCTGTGCGATGACCGGGGCGGTCGCCTGCCTCGCGGGGTTCGAGGACCTCGCCGTCGTCGTCCACGGTTCGAGCGGCTGCTACTTCTACCCCGCATCGCTCGTCGGGGTCCCCATTTACGGGACGTTCCTCGTCGAGAACGAGATCATCTTCGGCACGGAGTCCCGTCTCGCGGAGGTGATCCGGGAACTCGAGGGCCGGTACCCCCGGATAGCCGTGGTCAACACCTGCGTGCCCGCCATCATGGGCGAGGATATCGGCGATCTCGCGCGTGACGGGCAGGTCCTGATCGTCGACAGCCCGGGGTTCCTCGGGGACTTCGAGGCCGGATATCGCCGGGCACTCGGCGAGGTCGCGCCGGAGGTGGACCCCGATGCCGCCGGCGTCAACATCGACGGCATCTGCCGCACCGACCCCTTCTGCCGGGGCAATGCCATCGAGGCGCGGCGCCTGCTCAACCTGGCCGGCGCCGCAGTCGCCACCACGTTCTGCCTGGACCGCTACGCTGCGGCTCACCGTGCGGCGCCCCTCACCGTCGGCACGAACCCGGACCTCGCGAGCGGCGTCGGGACGGCCTGCGGCTCGCTCCTGGGCCTCGATGCCGTTGCCGGGACGTTCGAGAGACTTGCCGCCGAGATCGACGGCGTCGATGCACGCCCGGTCACGGCAGAGATCGCATGGGCCGAGGCCCGGATCAAGAAGGCCTGCGACAAGTATCTCAGGAGGTTCGACCCGCCCCGGGTGGCGATCTCTGCCGGGTACTCGTATGCCACGTTTGCCGCCGAACTCCTCGACCGGTACCTCGGTGCCGATATCGCCTGCGTCGCCGCCCGGAACGATGCGCCCGGCGCCACCCCTACGACCGACTTCTCGGTCATCCGCGAGATGATCCTCGGCGCCGAACCCGACCTGATCCTCGGCTCCTCCTACGAGGCGTCGGTCGCTCCCGGCGCCGCGTTCGTCGGGCTGACGCTGCCGCTCCGTGATCGGGTCGCACTCTCCTCTCACGCGGTGGCCGGGGTTGAGGGGGCGCTCCGGCTGATGGAGGAGGTGCTCAACGCCTGCATCGACCGGAACCGGCGCTGAGAGGGAGGGAGTTGCCCTGCCGGGCGGAACTTCGCCCGTAATCCTCGCCGCGTTCTCGTTGAGCACGGGGCAGCCGCCTCCGCCATAAGGTTTTTATGACCCGGTGAGCACAGGGGTGCCGTTCTGCCCGGGAGGCAGATCGCACTGAGGAGGTTATGGGATATGCATGGTGGTAGACCCGGCGCTCACGGGATGCTCCTTGAGCGGATGTTCGAACTTCTTGACGAGGACCAGGTGCGGCAGTTGACGGTCCGGATGATCGAGAACCGCATCAAGATGAAAGAGCACTGGATTGAGTTGATGAAGCAGAAGGTCGAGACCTACAAGATGGCGCGCGACATGCTCCAGGCGGGCAAGAAGTAAGCGCGAGCCGGCAGGCTCAGAGAGTGCTGTTCGGGATAGTTCCCTCTTTTTTAACTCATCACGACGAATATACCGGCATGGAACCGACGATCAGGGGATACCTTGATACGGATTTCTCGGCGGTCTGTGCCCTCGAGCGAGAGAACAGCCCGAAGGGATGCAAACCCGAGGTCTTCATCCGGCAGGCCGGCGTCCTCTTTGCCGATACCTTTCTCGTTGCGGAGTTCGGCGGGGAGGTCGCCGGCTATACCATCGGTGCTCTCGTCCAGCACCGGCAGACGACGGGGTGGATCATCCGGCTGGTGGTGGCGGAGCGCTACCGGCGCAGGGGGTTCGGGGAGGCCCTCGTTGCCGCCGTCATCGCCGGCCTCCGCGACCGTGGAGCGTATGAGGTCTATCTCTCGGTCGCGCCGGAGAACCGGGCCGCCCGGGCGCTCTACGCGAGGCACGGCTTTCTGGAGACGGACTTCTTCCCGGCCTACTTCGGTGAGGGAGGCGATCGCTGCATCCTCAGGAGAGACCTCACCGGCCGGGAAGATTTAATCTGCTCCCGTTGAGATGAGTGCGATAACATGCCCATCATCACGTTCCGCATAGGGGAAGCGTTCAAACCGGTGCCGCAGTTCCGGTCGTACCTCTACGCATCCCTGATCCTGGCCGTCGTCGTCTTCATCCTGCCCTGGCTCGTCCCCGTCGTCATACTCAGCCCGCCGCCCGTCGCTCTCGCCGTCGCCGTCCCGGTGCTCGCCATCATCGCCTTCGTCGCCTACTGGATACCGCTCTACCACGAGAGCATCGTCTACCGGCTCACCGTCACCGAGGTGACCTGGCAGCGCGGGGTCTGGTTCCGGCAGACGGGGATCGTCCCCTACAACCGGATCACGAATGTCGATGTCTCCCAGGGGCCCCTGATGCGGTTCTTCTCCTTCTCGGCCGTTCGGGTGCAGACCGCGGGCTACTCTGCCCAGGCGCAGGCGGAGATCGTCATCAACGGGATCGCGGACCCGAAGGACCTCCAGGAGAAGATCATGAACTTCGTCCGGATGACCGGGCCGGTCGCCGCGACCGGGGGCGAGCCCGAAGGAGCGCCGGCCGCCGATGCGGTGCTGGAGGAACTCCGGGCGATACGGCGGCTGCTCGAAGCCCGGCAGGAGCGGTAGATACCTCTTTTGACACAGGGAGGGTGGGGAGGATTATCTCCCCCCGATCGTCTCCCGCTTGACGACCAGAACCGGCTGGCGGGCGTTCTTGATCACGTACTCCGAGACCGTCCCGAGCAGGCGGTCGCGGAGGTTCGACCGGCCGTGGGAGCCGATGACGATGAGCGAGGCCCCTTCCGCATCGGCCGCGGCCACGATCTCCTCTCCCGGATTGCCGGTGGGCGTCAGGACGGTCACCTTCACGCCCTGCCGTTCAAGCGCCCGGCGGGTGTCGATGATCCGGTGTCGGATCTCGTCTCGCACCTCCTTCTGGGCCTCTGTCTCCCGGTCGGGCACGGTCCCGAGGAATCCCTGCCCCCCTGAAGCGATCCGCGTGATCTCTTTTGAGTCGATGACGTGGACGAGAACCACCTCCCGGGTTCCCGCCTCGTGCAGCACGGGGATGTAGTCCAGCACCTTCATGGAGGGCGCTGAAAAGTCCGTTGGAAACAGGATGCGTTCGAACATTCTGATACCCTCTCCAATGGGACCTTTTCAGCGGAGGAGGTATAAAAGAGATCGTGCGTGGGCGGCCTCCGCCCCTTCACCCCCGCTGCTTCTCCCGGATCAGCACCCGCCACCGGTGCAGCATCCGCCGGAGACCGGCGGTTCCGACAGGCGCCGGGTAGGGGAGCGGGATGGGGATCCCGTCCGGGTCGACGGTGAGATCGAGGGCTTCGGCGCATTCGGTGCAGATCGCCTCAGCACCCGGATCGCCCCTGAGCATCGGGTGGGGCGACTGGAAGCAGACCCGGCTCCCGGCAATGTCGTCGAACCGGGAGAGCATCTCCTTCTGGTGAGTCTCCTCCTCCTCGACGGCGGCGGTGGCGTCGACGCCGCAGATCCGGCCGACCTCTTCGAGGAACCGGCACGTCCCGGTGAGGCCCGCCGGGAACGAGTCGACGTACGGCGTCCCGAGCCTCCGTTCGAGGTCATCGCCGACCGGCCGGAGCGCCGGTTCCCGGAGAATGTTCACGGCGGCCGAGCCGAGCCGCCTGATATCCCGTGTCCCGATCCCCCGCACGAACCGGAGGTTGACCGGTATCCCGAGCAGGGAGAGGAGGCGCACGATCTCGGCCGCGTTCTCGTCGACGCCGTACTCCAGGTTCTTCTCGCCGATCAGGTTTGCCGAGAGGGTCTTCTCGTCCGTTGGACCGGCAAGCGATGCGACGGAGGAGAGGGCGTTTTTCACCCCCGTCTCGAAGACCCCCCCGAGGAATCCGGCGGTCGGCACGGGGATGACCGGGACGCCCCGGCTTTTTGCGCAGATCGCCGCGACGTCGTCTCCGATCGTCTCGACGATGCAGGTCGAGAGGACGAAGATGGAGGCGGGTGAGCGGGAGAGCGCCTGCGCGATGGTCTCCTCCAGCGCGTCCTCGCCGCCAAAGATGATGCCGTTCTCCGTGAGATGGGTGGAGGTAAGGCGGGGGACCTCGAGCCGGTCGTTCGCGAGGTGGGTGGCGTGCAGGAGGGAGAAGTTGTGGTGCGTGCACCCCGCCGGTCCGTGGATGATGGAGACGGCGTCCCGTACTTCCGTGAGCACCGAGAGCGCCCCGGTCAGGGTGCACCCCTCATACCTGGACGAATTCGAGGGCGAAGGATTCGAGTTCATCCATCTCGAGGGGTGTGGGGATGCTCGTCGTCTCGTTGCCGTAGACCGCGCGTGCGAGTTCCTGGTAGACCGCCGCCTGGTTGGACTCGGGGGCGTACTCGACGACCGTCTGTTTCTGCAGTTCCGCGATCTGCACCACCCGGTCGCGGGGGATGTAGGCGATGAGCCGGGAGTTGATCCGGCGGGCGAACTCCTCCACGAGCTCCTGCTCGCCCTCGATATTCTTTGCGTTGCAGATGACACCCCCGAGCGTGCACCTGCTCCGCACCCGTCGCGAGAGCCGCGCGATGGCTTTTGCGATGTTGTTTGCCGCGTAGATGGACATCAGCTCGCCGGAGGTGACCAGGTAGACCTCCTGCGCGTATCCCTCGCGCATCGGCATCGCGAACCCGCCGCAGACGACGTCGCCGAGGACGTCGTAGACGATCACGTCGCCCTTGAGGGCGTCCAGGCGTTCGAGGAGCTGGAACGTCGCGATGATCCCCCGGCCGGCGCACCCGATCCCGGGCTCGGGCCCTCCCGCCTCCACGCAGCGCACGCCGCGGAAGCCCCGGTAGACCACGTCGTCGACGGTGATATTCTCGTCTCCGCGCTCCCGGATGAGGTCGAGGACCGTCGGGATCCAGGTCCCGTGCATCAGCATGCGGGTGCTGTCGTGCTTCGGATCGCAGCCGATCTGCAGGATATCGAGCCCTTCACCTGCGAGTGCTGCCGAGAGGTTCGCTGCAGTGGTGGATTTCCCGATTCCCCCCTTCCCGTAGAGGGCGATCTGTTTCATCGGATCTAGTATGCGCTTGCATGGGTAATTATGTGTCGGATGCGGTTCCGGGAGTGGATGTTTATATCATTTGCTGTGTTTCGGTCGCCGATTCTCAGAAACTCTTTGACGGGACGGTTTGATCATATTTGGCGTTTCAATAATCTACTGGTTATAATTTGTTTTTTAGAATTAGAAAAATATATAATAACAAGTTTGAAACTCTTTGTTACGCAGAGGGAAACAAACTATGGACCCACGGTTCCGGTCACGGTTGGTTGCGGCGACAATCCTCATTGTCGTCGTCTGTTCGGTCTTCTCGGTGAGCCCGGTTGCCGGTTTCCGTCTGGAGAACAGGGATGGGAGCGGCACCGAAGCGGCACTGGCGGAGGCCCTGGTGCTGCAGCAGAGCACCAAAATCAGGGATGAATTTATGGAGAACCTCACTGTCTACATCGACAGCAAAAGCGATGTCTTCAAGCGGGAGGGTGCGGCCGGGGACGTGAGCGGGGTCTACGTCGCCGAGGAGAACGCCGTCTACATCCGGTCGGACAGAGACCCAGCGCGATCCGACGAGGTCTTTGTCCAGCAGGTGGGCTACCGCGTCTACCACACGAGGGGGTTTGACGAGAGCAAGGCGTTTGCGGCGCTTGCCGAGAACCCGGGCACCTACCTGGCCCGGATCACGGCGCCCCCCGGTGAGGGGAGAGAGGCGGCGATCTTCGCCGAGGCCTTCATGCTCTACCACACCTCGCCGGAGGTCCTGAAGAAGTACGCCCCGGAGGTCTATACCTACATGGACCTGCTCGTCAAGAACGGCGGGGAGCGGGCGACGGTGGACGCCCGGTTCCTCCAGTACCAGCCGGAGTGATCCGGCCGATCCTTTTTTTTGGCTTTGTTGAAAACCTCTCCCGGAGGACGAATCATCTCCGGTTAATCCTATCTCCCGACGCACGCGAAAAACGACTTCCCCTTTGGGAAGGAGTTTGAGAAGCCGCAGGCTTCGAGCCGCGAAGAACGCGAAGTATGGGTGGGTATTGACTGTCTCCTTCGCGCCTTCGCGCCTTCTCACCTAACGGTGCTTGAACTCCGGCCCTTCAGCCCGTCGTTCTTCTCACCTAACGGTGCTTGAACTCCGGCCCTTCAGCCCGTCGTTCTTCTCA
>JASUSO010000072.1 GCA_030446015.1 Methanobacteriota archaeon | reverse complement strand
TATAATTATATGCGTGGATGGCATATACGGTTTATGGGTCGGTGTTGACGCATTCATCCCACGACTGAACTCGTGGGCTTTCTGCTGCTATGATCGTAAACCCCCACCCCGCCCGCGCTTCGCGCTCCTCCCCCGCCCCGGGGGGGCGGGGGCAGTGCGTGGCGATGCCCACACGGAAGCCATGCATGTGAACTGTGACGCAAGAACAGCATTCTTGAGTAAGATCGACGGCATACGCTTGATGCACGAGCCCCCTCGGATGCGGCCACCAAAATGACCTACTTTATGCCCGGACACTCTCCCGTCACGTATCGGCAGAACGCCCGGAGTGACAGATCATACCCGCCCAAAAAAAACAGGGGCTTCCTGCCCCCAATCCGAAAAAACGTAGCCAGAAACCGTTTCACATGATATTTTCGAGCCGCTGCTCCAGGAAATCGAGGCCTCTCTTGATATCTTCGATATTCTTCCCGCCGGTCAAGATGATCTTGCCGGAACTGAAGAGAAGGGCGACGATCTTCGGGTCGTCGATACGGTAGACGAGCCCCGGGAACTGCTCGGGCTCATACTCGATGTTCTCGAGGTTGAGGGTGATGACCACCTTGTTCAGGTTGATGTACCTGCCCATGTCGTATGAGCAGACCATGTTCGTGATCGCAACCTGCGGCACGTCGTAGGTCTTGACGCCGGCATCCCTGAGCGACTGCATGATGATCTCCAGACCCGGGCGGAGATCCGATTTCTTCCTGATGCCGGTGAGCACCACTTTTCCCGAGGAGAATATCAGGGATGCGATTTTAGGGTTTTCAATGCGGTAGACCGCCCCGGGGAACCTCTTCGTATTCAGTTCGCAGTTTTTTATTTTATCAGATACGCTTTCGAGGTCGATCGCGTCGGCAATCGCCCCGGAGGCAACGATGTTCTCAATTTTCAGTGACTCGTATCCCTTCTCATCCATTGATATGAGTATCGTTTTTTGAACCATAATACTAATGGGTAATCTTTATGCCCGTTCCGGATACGGAGCCCGTTTCAACTTCGTGAATGCTTTAAACCATAAACGCGCAACTTTTACGGGATCGCGTTATGGCAGATGATGAGCAAAAACCACCGTCCTACGAGGACCTATGCGCCAATTTCAAGATAGACGTGCCTGAATACTATAACTTCGGCTTCGACGTGATCGACGCATGGGCGAAGAAGGACCGGAACAAACTGGCGATGATCTGGGTCGACCAGAATGGAAACGAGAAGAAATATACCTTCTTTGACCTCATGCGCCTCTCGAATCAGGCCGTCAACATCTGCCTGAAGTACGGGATCAAGAAGGGCGACCGGGTCATGCTGATGCTCCCCCGGACACCCGAATGGTGGATTTTCGTTATCGCCCTGATCAAACTCGGCGCGGTCTACTGCCCCGTGACCACGATGCTGACCCCGAAAGACCTGAAGTACCGGATCCAGGCGGCCGATGTCAGGATGATCATCACCATGGCCGAGCACGCGGACAAGGTCGAGGAGATCCGCGAAGAATGCCCCACGCTCGCCGTCCGGCTCATGATCGACGGCGTGCGGGACGGGTGGGTCAGCTACCCCGTCGAGCTCGACTACCCCGCGCCCTGCTCGCACAAACTGGTCAACCTCCCCGGCATGCACCGGACGAAAGCGACCGACCCGCTGCTGATCTTCTTCACCTCCGGCACCACCGGCGAGCCGAAGATGGTCCTGCACAACCACTCCTACCCGCTCGGGCACCTCGTCACCGCGCAGTTGTGGCATGACCTGCACCCGAATGACCTGCACCTCACCATCTCCGATACCGGCTGGGGGAAGAGCGCGTGGGGGAAACTCTTCGGCCAGTGGATCGTCGGCGCCTGCATCTTCGTCTACGACATCCGGGGCCGGTTCCACGCCACCGAGATCCTGCCGCTGCTGGAGAAGTACGGGGTCACGACGTTCTGCTGCCCCCCGACCATCTACCGGATGCTGATCCTCGCCGACCTCGACAAGTTCGATCTCGCCGACCTGCGCCACTGCTGCAGCGCCGGCGAAGCCCTCAACCCCGAGGTGATCCGGGCCTGGGAGGAGGGGACCGGGAGGACGATCTACGAGGGCTACGGCCAGACCGAGACGGTGCTCTGCATCGGAACGCTTCCCGGCATGAAGATCAAACCCGGCTCGATGGGAAGGCCGATGCCGGGCTGGCATGTCGAGCTCCACGACGACGACGGCAACCCGGTCGGCGTCGGGGAGGAAGGGCGGATCGCGATCAAGCTCGACCCCCGCCCGGTCGGGCTCTTCTCCGGGTACCTCAACAACGACGACGAGAACCGCAAGGTCTTCTCGAACGGGTTCTATTACACCGGCGACAAGGCCTACATGGACGAGGACGGCTACTTCTGGTTCATCGGGCGCGACGACGACGTCATCAAGTCGTCCGGCTACCGGATCGGGCCGTTCGAGGTCGAGAGCGCCCTCATGGAGCATCCGGCCGTCCAGGAGGCGGCGGTCGTCGGGTCGCCCGACGTGCTCCGCGGGCTGGTCGTCAAGGCTTTCATCGTCTTGAAGCCCGGGTACCGGCCGACGGAGTCGCTCGTGAAAGACATCCAGAAGCAGGTCAAGCGGGTGACGGCGCCCTACAAGTATCCCCGCCTGATCGAGTTCGTGGAGTCGCTCCCGAAGACCATCTCCGGCAAGATCAAGCGTCACGAACTGCGTGAACTGGAGATGAGACGGTTCATGGATAACAACTCCCGGGACTCTCCCGCCGCTGGAGAGGGCGGGGAGTGATCACATTTATTTTGTTGGAGATGCTACAGTACTAGGCGCGAGGAACGCCGGGGCACGCCAGCGCCGGAGGTTCGCCACCATTCACGCGAGAGTTGCCAAGCCAGGTCAAAGGCGATAGGTTCAGGGCCTATTCTCGTAGGAGTTCGCCGGTTCAAATCCGGCCTCTCGCATACGCTTTTTCAGAATTTCTGTGATCGTTACAGGATACGTTGAGCGCCGTCGTTTTGGGTTTTGATCACATCGGAGACGGGCGCGGCCGGCGGGGACGGCGCCGCAACCCTGCCCCGGGGCAGACTCGAACCCTTTTCGTCCTCCTGTGCCAACCCTGAACCGGGAGAGGCATCGTCATGGATACGCGCACCTTCACCGTAACCCCGGTCGGCATCGTCCGAGCCGGGAACGAATCGTTTACGATCGAGGTTTTCGGGCCGTTCCGGCCCGCGCTCCGGGGCCTTTCGGGGTTTGGCCATATCCTCGTGCTCTGGTGGGGCGACCGGGTCGATACGCCGGAGTGCCGGGGTGAGACGGTCTGCAGAAAGCCCTACACGAAAGGCCCGGAGACGGTCGGGGTCTTCGCCACCCGGTCCCCCGTCCGGCCGAACCCGGTCGCGCTCTCGGTGGCTCCGGTCATCGGTATCGATACCGCATCGGGCATCATCAGGGTCGCGTATATCGATGCCGACGACGGCACGCCGGTGCTGGACATCAAGCCCTACCTCCCGGCTACCGAACGGGTTCGGGACGTGAGCGTACCAGTCTGGTCGTCTCATTGGCCGCAGTGGTACGAAGACAATGCGGGTTTCGACTGGGCGGCGGAGTTCACCTTTAAAGAATAAGGGATACGGGGCCAGAGACCGGGATCCCGGCCGGTCCGGCGCGAAAAAATGGGCAGGGTTATTTGACCCTGCCGAACTCCTGGCTCACGTCCGCTGCGGACTGGAAGGACTTGTCCTGGAACATCTCGAGGACCTGGATCACCGCGTCGGGTGCGTTGTTCTTCCGTGCGTGGTTGATCAGGTCCTGTTTGCCGGCCGGGTAGTCCATACCGCTGAGATACTTCTGGAATGCGGATGCACTCAGCTCCTGGACGGAAGACGCCTGTGCTGCAGAGGCTATTCCGCCTTTAACTGAAGGTCTTTCTTCTGCCATTACTCTCACCACCAATTCTCTCTGCATCCCGCATCACGGGACACACGGCTGCCACCATAGCTCCGATCAAATAAAAACATTGCCGTGGCATTTGGAGAAAATACCTGCAATACGGCGATAGTTGGTTTCAGGTCCGGGGTGGTGGCGGCTGCACCGGGCGGACAGGTCACCCACCCTCCCGCACAATCCTGCGGGAGATAGGCTACTAGCGGGAGAACCGGCATTCCGGATCCATTCCCGGTCGCGCCGGAGCGTCTGCAACGACCGACACCCGACATGGGGCAGTCCATACCGGACAATCAGAGGTGAGGTTCGCAGGAACCCCGGCTCTTCAAAAAAAAGTGGGATATTCGGAGTACTGTTCGTTTGGGGTGTGCTCAGTACCGCCTGAAGTCGTTCCTCGGTCTCGGGGGCCGGGCTTCGTCGATCTTCATGGTGCGGCCTTCAAATACGGTGTTGTTCAGGGCTTCCTTTGCTGCCTCAGCCTCTTCAGGGCTGGACATCTCGACAAACCCGAAGCCTTTGCGCTCGATGACTCTGACGTCGTTCACCGTCCCGTACTGGCTGAATAATTCTTTCAGTTGCTCTTCGTTTACCGAATAGGTGAGGTTACCGACGTACAGCTTGTTGCTTTCCATTCAAAGATCCTCTCCACACATGTACGCTCAAACCTTAACTATCCTTCGGAAGAAAAAACCGGAGAGCGATTTTTGGTCAGATCTCCTGACAGGCGGCCGCACCCGCCGCTGGAACCATGCATCCCCGGTGCAGATACGGATTTTTGGAGACCGGATCCGTGGCGGGATGTCTCCGAACCAGAAGGTTTTCGTCCTGCGGGATCATCCCCGGGATAGATACCTTAATGGTAGCCCGGGTCATTGATATACATCCCCAGGAACGTATCGGGCGGTATCATCGCCGCCTGTTATAGGGAGTTGATGAACTGACAAATACACGAGGAACACAGAATAACGAGAGCGAAGAGATCATACGCGTGCGCTTGCCGAAGAAGAAGAACCGGGAGTTGTTCGGCCGGGCCGACCTGATGCTCGGGGCAAACCACATCCGCGTCCGCTGCGAGGATGGTGTCACGCGCACCGGTAGGATCAAGGGCAAGATCAAGAAGCGGCTCTGGATACGTGAAGGCGACCTCCTGATCGTCGTTCCCTGGAGTTTCCAGGACGAGAAGTGCGATATCGTCTACCGGTACATCAAGCCCCAGGTAGACTGGCTCATAAAGCACAACTATCTCAGCCCATAACTTCTGCATTTTGCGCGCCGGGGTCGAGGCAGCGCCGCCTGTCTCCGGCAGGCCTCATACCAGAACGAGGCGAACCCTCAATCCGGCTTTTGCTCTTTTTGGGCATCGTTAGCGATAGCGCCCGGGATGTCCGCCGCAGTATCGGTATGCACCAGTACGAACGTTCTGCTCACCGATGCCGTTACGCTTGCCGCTATCTGCATCGTGAGCATGACGAGACGCAGGGCATCCTGGATCGTTCCCCCTTCCCACATCCCCCGGATGCACTCGTTGGCAACCTTCTTCGTGATCTCGTTTCCCAGCACCACGAAGTTGCTCGCTCCCCCTCTCTGCACCACCCGTAGCCGGGAATCGACTATCTCGGCGATTGCGTAACTTCCCTTTGCAGCATAGAGCCTCTTTCTTGAGATCGTCGCCCCCTCCGTCTCGGTCACCTCGCCGACGAGCACCCCGTCCCGCTGCGAGACCTTGGCTTTGTCGTCCCGGACCCGGATTGTCACGCCGATAGCGTCCGCCCGTTCCGCGAGTTCGTTGTCGGAGGTGATCGAGCCGTCGTAGAGTTCGCGCTCCAGGTCTTCGATGAGGGAATCGTCCCCTCCGAATCCGATCTCCCGCATGTCCCCCGCCATTACGGCGCCCTGGTTTCCGATGAATGCGATCACAAGCGTCATACCACGACCCCGCAACCCCCGACACGGGGCGGGGGGTTGCGCTCACCCAACTCCCCCGTAGCCGTATCAATCTGTCGATCCCCCCTGGATAGCTGCTTTACGCCGCGCCTCCCGCGGTCCGAGGGGCGTCCACGGCAGGATTCCGGGCAAACCTGCGTGTGAAAAACATTCGCTGGTTGAAGTGGACATATGAGGAATGTTCACTCGTCGATATATACCGAACTTTAAGGACGCCCTGATCTTCAGGAAGTTCGGATATTATGTTCGATACTGTATAATAATACTCAAATTACCTTAATGGCTATGTAGATCAATTGAAATCCAGTATTTTGGCCATGAATTAATTTTTGACAATGAATAGGTTAATATAATAAAATGAGTAAATATCCTCCCATGGCTGAAACCTTCTCACAAGATATCGGGGTACTCCAGGACGGTCTCACCATCCAGATTCCGATATTCTACAAGCTTATGGCGAGCATGCTCACCGTTGCAGTCATCCCCATCTTCTTGCTCGGGATCGTCTCGGCGGGGGACACCGGGAGCGTCATCGCCACGCTCGGTCTGCAGAACAGCATCATCATCATGACCCTGCTCACGGTCTCGGTGGTCTTTATGTGGAGTTTCTTCCTTGCGAAGAGCATCACGACCCCCATCGAGCAGCTCTCGAAGGCCGCGACCAGCGCAAGCCAGGGCAATCTCACCAACGTCGAGATCGCGGTGACGAGCAACGATGAGATCGGCGAACTTGCAGTCGCGTTCAACCGCCTGCTCAACTCCTACAGGATCCTCGACACCCTTGCCAGGGACGACGCCGAGTAGGGGGGAACGGGCGGTGAGGACGCTTGGTTTCGACAGATTGGATGCGGTCGGGCAGGGTTACGAATGATCGATAAGTTGCCGGAGGGAACAGTCATCGGGGAGATGCAGGCGCCGCTCCGGTGGATCTTCTCCCACACGACTCGTTTTTCCGGGATGGTGCGGATCACGATGCAGGACGGGGAGGGGTTCATACTGGTGCGGAAGGGGGAGCCGCTCGCCGCACAGTTCATGCACCCGTTGAAGTCCTTGAGCGGGCCGTCGGCGCTGAAATACTTCGGCAGCCAGCCGATCCTCGACTTCGGCCTCTTCCGGTACGAGCCCCGGGAGATGCAGGCGGCCCTCGCCGTATCGGCAGATATGCAGGCCCTCCTGCAGCCCGGCTCATCTGCGGAGAACGGCGGGCAGGAAGACGTCGTGGCCGAGACCGTGGAGAGCGAGAGGCTGGAGGATGTCGCGGCCGGGACCGCGGAGAGCGGAGACACGGTGGATGCCTCACCCGGGGAGGAGTCCGATCCCATCAAGGCGTTGCTCCGGCATCCCGGGGTGACCGCCGTTGCCTGTTTTACCGACGGCCTCTGCACCTCGTCAGCCGGGCAGATCGACGCCGACTACACCGTCGCCTTTGCCGAGGAACTGCTTCGATGGGTATTCCGCCTGCAGTCGGCTGTGCCGTCAAACGGGGGTTTCGAGCAGATGACACTTTTTTACCGCGGTGGGAACATCATCATCGCCCCCTACGGCGATGAGTATCTCTGCATCTTTACCCGGCCGGAGGTCCAGTTCGGCCAGGTCAGGCGGATAATCAGGGAGATGCAGGGCGGGGTATGAACACACTCCCCGCATGGATCCCCTGAAATAACTCCAGGATTCACCTGACTGTTCTGTCAAAATCGGTAGTGTTTTCCTGTTCTGACGGCGAAATAACCCTTTTATAGTGGGTGCCTCATTCACCCGCCCCTCATGGGGAACTGGATGACGGCAGGGGAGAGCACGAGGGCGAGGGGTAGAGGGATCCGGCGGCATCGCCTGTCCTTGGAACCTGCAATACCCGTCCTGGTGCCTGGAAGAGAGCGGTGTGCCGGGAGGGGGGCGGTATGACCGGAAAGAAGTGGAAGAAACGCGGTCTTGCATCGGCAGACCAGGCGACCCGGCAGCGGGTTGCGAGGACCGGTGGGCTGGCGCCGCACACCGAACGGGGCCTTCAGGCTGCAAGCGTTGAGACCCGCCGGCGGGTCGCGAGTGCCGGGGGCAGGGCACCGCACACCGAACGAGGTCTCCAGGCCGCCGATGAAGAGACCCGGAGACGGGTTGCACAGGCCGGCGGAAGAACCCCGCGTCCGGAGCGGGGGACCGGGGAGGGCCAAAAGAGAGGGGCCCGGAAGGGCAGCCGCTCCGGGGCCGCCCGGGAGAGTTCCATCCCGTCATCTTCCGGATGACTCAAATCCAGGGACGATCCATCGCATAGTGAGGAACATCTTGAGCGGCGATGGATTCTGTGTGAGGACGATGAACCGGCGGGAGGTCGAGACCGCCGTCGAATGGGCGGCGCAGGAGGGGTGGAACCCGGGGGTTCACGACGCGGAGGCCTTCTACGCCGCCGATCCCGGGGGATTCTTCCTCGCGGAACTCGACGGCGAGCCGATCGGCTCGGTCTCGGTCGTCAACTACGACGAGACGTTCGCCTTTGCCGGGCTGTACATCATGAAACCCGAGTACCGGAACCGGGGCTACGGGAGCAGGCTGTTTGCCGCAGGCATGGCCCATGCCGGCGACCGGAACGTCGGGGGCGACGGTGTCGTCGCGATGCAGGAGAAGTACCGCACGCGATCCGGGTTTAAGCCTGCATACCGTAACATCAGGTTCGAGGGCACCGGCGGCGGGAGCGATCCCGACGGCCCGGTCGAGATCGAAGAGGTGGGGTTCCAGCAACTCAGTGCGTACGACGCCCGGCACTTCCCGGCGCCCCGCCACGCGTTCCTCTCATCCTGGATCCGGCAGGAGGGGACGCTGGGCCGGGCCGTCCTCGCGGACGACGGTGATATCAGGGGATACGGCGTCATCCGGCGGTGCCGGAGCGGCTATAAGATCGGGCCGCTCTTTGCGGAGACGCCGGAGGTTGCGGAGGAGATCTTTCTAGCGCTCTCCGCCCGGGCGCCGGGCGAGCCGATCTACCTGGATACGCCGGAGCCGAACGCCGCCGCCGTGGCGCTCGCCCGCCGGCACGGGATGTCGCCCGTCTTTGAGACGGGGCGAATCTACACGAAGACCATTCCCGACCTCCCCCTCCGTGAGATCTTCGGCGTGACGTCGTTCGAGCTCGGGTGACCCGGCCAAAAGGTTCTAAAGCGGCCCCTCCCGATCACTCTTTGAGGAGTGTGGCTGCATGGACTACCTGGAGGAGTTTCCCGTTCTCTTTATCGACGACGAACTGCATTCGGATACCGCAGAAGGGCGGGCGTCGCGGGAGATCGTGAAAGAACTGAAACGCGAGAACTTCCCCGTCATCGAGGCGCTGACCGCCCGCGACGGGGTTCACGCATTCCTCTCGCATCCTCACGCGAGCTGCATCGTCATCGACTGGGAACTCACCCCCGAGGCCGCGGACGGCATGCTCACCGCCGCGGACCTCATCACCCTCATCCGGGAGAGGAACCCGAAGGTCCCGATATTCTTGAACACCGAGAAACTGGCCATCTCCGCGATCCCCCTCTCCGTCATATCCCGGATCGACGGCTACATCTGGAAACTCGAGGACACCCCCGGGTTCATCGCCGGCCACATCAAACGGGCCGCAAAGACCTACCTCGCCGATGTCCTCCCGCCGTTCTTCCGGGGGCTGATGGACTACGTCGAGGAGTACCGCTACTCCTGGCACACCCCGGGGCACATGGGCGGCGTCGCGTTCCTCAAGAACGCAGCAGGCCGGATCTTCTACAACTTCTTCGGGGAGAACGCTCTGCGGGCCGATCTCTCTGCCTCGGTGCAGGAACTCGGGTCGCTCCTCGAACACTCCGGCGTCGTCGGGGAGGCTGAGCGGAAGGCCGCGGAGGTCTTCGGGGCCGACCGGACTTACTTCGTCACCGGCGGGACGTCGGCCGCGAACAAGATCGTCTGGCTCGGCACCGTCACCGCTGGCGATGTCGTCCTCGTGGACCGGAACTGCCATGCGTCGGTGATGCACGCGATCATCATGACCGGCGCCGTCCCGATCTACCTCATCCCGGCCCGGAACGACTACGGGATCATCGGCCCCATCCGGAGCAGCGAGTTCCGTCCCGACGTCGTCGCGGAGAAGGTCAGGAACTGCCCGCTCATCAAGGACCCCGCGTCGCAGACGCTCAGATTGGCCGTGATCACGAACTCCACTTACGACGGGATCTGCTACAGCGTAGAACGGATCGAGGAGCAGCTCCAGGAGACCGTCCCCTACATCCATTTCGACGAGGCGTGGTCGGGCTACGCCCGGTTCCACCCCCTCTACGCCGGGAGGTACGGGATGCACGAGAGGGACGGGGTCGGTCCGACGATCTTTGCCACCCAGTCGACCCACAAGGTCCTCGCCGCATTCTCGCAGGGCTCGATGCTCCACGTCAGGCGGGGCACAGGACCGGTCGACCACCCGCGGTTCAACGAGGCGTTCATGATGCTCACCTCGACCTCCCCCCAGTACACCATCATCGCGTCGCTCGACGTCGCCGCCAGGATGATGGCCGGGCACTCGGGGAGGTTCCTCGTCGAAGAGGCGATCGAGGAGGCGATCGTCTTTCGAAAGAAGATGGTGACGGTGGCCGAAGAGATCCGGGCAGGGAGCCGGGCCGGGGAGGACTACTGGTGGTTCACCGTCTGGCAGCCCGACTGCATCATGGACGAGGAGACGGAGAGACCACTTGGTGAGGCGGACGAGGTGCTCCTCCGGAACCACGCCGGCTGCTGGCTCCTCCAGCCTCACGATGCCTGGCACGGGTTCGACGGCGTCGAGGAGGGCTACGCCATGCTCGACCCGATCAAGGTGACGATCCTCACCCCGGGGATCGGGCCGGGCGGGAGGATGGAGGAGCGGGGAATACCGGCGGCCGTCGTCACGAAGTATCTCCGGGAGAACGGGATCGTCGTCGAGAAGA
>JASUSO010000071.1 GCA_030446015.1 Methanobacteriota archaeon | reverse complement strand
CGATTCTGTCTGTCCGTTCGTCACTTGCAGCGCAAGACAGAATACCCGGGAGGAGTAACGCACTTCTATGCCTGAAGCAAAGAAAGAGAACCTCGCCGAGCAGGTCATCGACCCCCGCGACCTCGTCGCCTACCAGCAGGGCTCGATCGTCAGCCGGATGCTCGCCTACACGAAGTCCGGCACCATCACGATCTTTGCCTTCGACGAGGGCGAGGGCCTCTCGGAGCACACCGCGCCTTACGACGCCGTCCTCCAGGTCATCGACGGGGAGGCCCTCGTCACCATCGCGGGCAAGGAGTATCCGATGAAGACGGGCGACCTGATCATCATGCCGGCGAAGATCCCCCACGCCGTTCACGCCGTTACGCGGTTCAAGATGATGCTGACGATGATCCACGCCTGATCCCCGGGAAGGCGGCCAGTTGCCGTCCGCCTCCCTGGTCGTTGTCGCGATGGAGGTCTACAAGGCGGTCAGGAACCGCCGCCCTCCGGTTCACCAGATTGGAGCCGGGGTGGGGGTTCTCCCCCACCGGTAGGGAAGGTTGACCTCGTTCACCCGGCTGCCGTCGGCGAGGTCGGTCATGATGATGCTTCTTGCCGATACCGTGTAGAGGGTGTCGTCCATGACGAGCGACCGCCGCACCGCATCGGGCGAGTCCCAGGTGTAGGGGGATCCCTTCTCCGCGTGGGTGACCGTGCCGAGCAGGGTGAACCCGTCTGCCGGTTTCACCAGGTAGGCATAAGCCCCCTGCCAGGTCGTGGTGCTGTAGGAGCCGGGGTACCTCGATTCAGGGTTCTCGACCCGCCTGATCTCGCTCACCGGGATGACGAGGAGGTTCTTCTCTCTCACAAAGAGGAAGGCCTTATGGTCGCGGAGGGCCTCCGAGTCGGTTCCGGGCTCGCCGATCACGACAGTATCGACCACTTTTGGGTTGTTCACGTCCGAGACGTCGAATAGTGCGATCTTGAGCCCTTCCACCGAGACGCCGCCCCAGGTGTTCTCGCTCGTCTCTTTGCCGATCCCGATGATGTGGTCGGCGTCATAGGGGTGGAGGTAGTCGGAGTAACCGGGGATCTTGAGTTCCCCGAGGATGCCGGGGCGCCTCGGGTCGGAGAGATCGATGACGAAGAGAGGATCGACCCGCTTGAACGTCACGAGGTAGAGCCGGTCGCCGACGAACCGGGCGGCGTAGATCCGCTCGTCCGGCGCGATGTGCTCAAGCGTCCCGATGATCTCCATCGCGGGGTTGAGGACGTAGACGTTGTTGTACTGGAACGACCTCTCACGTGTCCAGCCCTCGACGGTCGTCGCCACCCGGAGGTTCTCCCCGTACTCGTCGAGCGAGAACTGGTTTAGGAGGTGTCCAGGGACCCTGCCCATGGCCTGATAGTCGATCCGACCGCCATCGATCGCGAACCGGTGGATGATCGTCTCCTCCCGGCTGCCTGCGTAGTCGGGCAACGTTCGGGCGGCCCCCATGTGGCGGTAGCCGATGTAGAGGTTCTTCTGCGAGACAAAGAGGGTGGTGTCGTAGCCGAGGAGGAACGTCTCGGCGTCGGGTGTCCCCCTGTCGTTCCTGACGGAGAAGGCGCTTGCGGTGTAGAAGACGTAGTTCTGCAGCGGTGTCCCGGGGCGGTAGACGTCGGGCAGGATGGGCTCGTCGCCGTCCGTCCGTACCTCGGGGAGAGCGATCTCGTCCCGAATCCAGACGGGCGCCTCCCGCGTGATGACGTAGACGTCGTCGCCGATCATCCGGGCGTTGTAGTAACTGCCGGTGAAGGTCTGCGTCCGGACGAGGTCGGGGTCGCTCCGGTCGCCGATATCGTAGATGTATGCGTGCGTCACCACCCGCTGGACGGGGATGGGCGCTACGCTCCCCCTCACGGTGGTCATCTCTTCTTCCGTCCCGGCGGCGAAGACCACCAGGCGGTCCCCGGCCAGGAAGAGCGCTGTCGAGGTCCCCTCGATCCGGGTCTCGGAGACGATCTTCGCGTCCTTCGCCGGGAACGCTTCGAGGACCACAAGCGATTCGCCCGATATGACGTAGATGTATCTTCCGTCGTTCTTCAGGAAGTCGGCCTCGTCCACGCCTGCTACCTGTACGTTCGTGGTCGAGTAGTCGCGGGCGGCCGTCGGGACGGCCTGCGTACTCATCGGTGCAGGCGCGTCCGTGGCGGTCTCCTGTCCCCCGGCCCCCGGCATCCAGGAGTAGCCGTTCCTGTACTCAATCCCCTGCGCGTGCTCCTTCAAGAACGCCTCGATCTCTTCTTTCGACGAGAACTTCTGCAGATCTCCCAGGGTCTCGTTCCCGCCGCCCTCCGACGCGAAGGCTGTCCCGATAATCGCGGCGATCACCAGACTCCCGAGGACGACCGCCAGCACCGGACTCCACTTCCACATCCCGTTCACCTTCCGATAGAGTGAGATGCACGTCCGGATGCATCAGGTTTGCGTAACCTACGAATCTTTTCGAAGTCTTCCGGGGCGGCTCGCTCTCACCCGATCGGCACCGCCCCGAAGTTCCAGATGATGTAGACGGCGTAGGCGGGGAGCAGGAGGACCGACCACCACCAGGCGGCATCGGCGGCGAACACCGGCTCTTGAGCACCGTTGCGGCGGGCGCCGAAGGGAATATCCGCCGCCCCGTCCAACACCTGATGGAAGAAGTCCCGGCAGAAGTGCCGGGAAAGACCAACGGAGGCTGCCGGTTACGTTCACGTTCGACGAACAGATTGCCGCCCTTGAGGCGGAACGGGAAAGGCTGCTCCGGTTCCCGGAAGACGAGTTCATCGCGATCATCCGGGAGGTGGGGTTCTCCTGCGACTGCTGCGGGCGGTGCTGCACGCGGGAGTTCAACGATCACGTCTTTCTGCTGGAGGAGGATACCGACAGCGTCCGCTCGTTCCTGCCGGACGCCGTCATCCCGGCGCCCGCGTTCGACGCCTGCGATCAGGAGGAACGGTTCTACGTATCGGGTTACGCCCTCCGGACGAAACCGGACGGCTCCTGCATATTCCTCGAAGCCGGCAGGTGCAGCATCTACGACCGGCGGTTCGCCATCTGCCGGGTCTATCCCTACATGCTCCACCGGGAGGTCGACGAGACGGGCACCGTCGACTGGCGGCAGATCAGCGGTCTGAACAAACACGGGAGTTACAACAACCCGATCGACGATGCCGAGTGCGTCCGGATTGCGCGGGAGACCCGGGCCTACGAGGCGGCGTATCTCGATCAGGAGATCCGGTTCCGGCAGGCTCTCCGCGACCTCTTCAACCGGGAGGGCCTCCGCTACGTCCGGCGGACCTACGACCTCCTGATGCGCGATTTCAGGAAGGGCGCCGAGGTCGAGGTTCGGGTCTTCCACCGGGGGCGGTTTGAGCCGCACCGGATCACCTGCGACGTGTACGGCCAGTAACACTCCGCCCGGTCTTGCGACCTTTCGCCCATACCTTTTTTCTGCTCCGCTCACCCCCGGGTTCCCGATGGAGACCGAGGTCCTCCTCACCCTGCTGGTGGTGGCCGGCGCTGCCGCCCTCTTCATCTCCGGCGTCGTCAGGGTCGACGTCGCCGCCGTATCCGTGACCCTCGCGCTCGCGTGGCTCGGACTTATCACGCCGGTACAGGCCCTCTCGGGGTTTTCGAGCAGCGCGGTCATCGCGATGCTCTCCGTGATGGTGCTCGGCCGCGGGCTCGACCGGACCGGGGTGACGATCCGGATCGCCCGGGCGATCGTCGGGTTTGCCGGGACCGGAGAGCGCCGTCTGATCGCCACCGTCTCGCTCGTCGCAGGCGGGCTCTCGGCGTTCATGCAGAGCGTCGGGGCGACCGCTGTCTTCCTCCCCTCGCTTCTTCGGGTCTCGTCGCTTACGGGAGTCTCTGCGTCGCGCCTTCTCCTGCCGGTCGGCTACGCCGCGACCCTCGGGGGCACCGTCAGCATGGTGGGGGCGGGCACCCTCATCATCTTAAACGACCTTCTCCGGCAGCGGGGGTACGCGCCGTTCGAACTCTTTGCCGTCACCCCCGTCGGCCTGCCGCTCCTGCTCGCCGGGATCGCCTTCTTTTACCTCTTCGGGGATCGGGTTCTCCCCCGGCACGAGAGAGCCCGGCTGACCCCGCAGGAAGAGCTGGTCCAGACCTGGTGCCTCCCCTGCCGGATCTTTTATCTGCGGGTTCCGGCGGGAAGCCCACTTGTCGGGATGACCCGGGAGGCGGCGCACATGATCTCGCGCTACAACCTCCACCTCATCTCCCTCGCCGAGCGGGACGAGGTCGTCTACACCCCCTGGCGGTATACCCGGTTCGCCGCCGGGCAGGAACTCGGCATCCTTGGCGAGGCGGAGAGCATCGGGCGGTTCATGGACGATTTCGGGCTCGAGTGGGTCCGGGCGGGTGAGAGCACCGCAAACGTCATGGCCGACCCGAACGTGGGGTTTGCAGAGGTGATCGTCCGGCCGTATGCGCCGATCGTCGGCAAGACGCTTCGCGACCTCGAGTTCCGGGTGACCTACGGTGTCGAGGTACTGGTCATTCACACGGGGGAGGGCGAGCGGCGGGAGAACCTGGCCGATCTCCCCCTTCGGGCGGGGGACGCGATGGTTGTCCTGGGGCGGTGGGAACGGCTCCGGGCGCTCGCCACGAACCGAAACTTCGTCATGGTGAACCCGATAGAGGGGCGGGCGGGGGTTTTGGAACGCGGTGCGCCCGCCGCTGTTCTCTGCTTTGTTGCCGCCGTCGCCCTCACCTACACCGGCCTCTCGATCGCGACGAGCCTTCTTTCCGGAGTGCTTGCGATGATCCTCCTCCGTGTCATCCCGGCCGGCGAGGCCTACCGGGCTATCGACTGGCGGACGCTCACGATGATCGCCGGCCTCCTCCCGCTCGGCATCGCCATGGAGACGACCGGAACCGCCCGGTTCATCGCCGACCAGACGGCCGGCCTGGTCGCCGGATGCCCGACGCCCCTCATCCTCATCGCGGTTGCGCTTCTCGCGACCATCTTCTCGCTCGTGATCTCGAACATTGCCGCCACCGTCATCCTGGTTCCGCTCGCGCTCGTGATGGCCGGTTCGTTCGGGCTGGATCCCCGCGGTCTCGCGCTCCTCGTCGGGATCTGCACCTCCAACTCCTTCCTCCTCCCGACGCATCCGGTGAACGCCCTCCTGATGGGCCCGGGGAACTACCGGCCCCGGGACTACATCCTCCCCGGGAGCATCATGACGGTCGTCTTCATCCTCATCGCCGTCGGCATCGTCTCGCTCCTCTACTTCTGATATCCCGCCTCCCCGCGCCCGGGGTAAACCTTATGGCGCTCTGCAGCAACCGTAGCCCTGTTATGGAGCGGGAGTACGACGTCGTCGTTATCGGGACGGGGGTCGCCGGTGCCGACGTTGCCTGGCACTGCAGGAAGGCCGGACTGCAGGTAGCGATCGTTGATTCCCGGGAGTACGGTGGGACGTGCGGCCTGCGGGGCTGCGTCCCCAAAAAAGTGCTCGCCGGTGCCGCCGAGGCGGTTTCCCGTGTCCGTGACCAGCAGGGGAACGGCATCCGGGGAGCGGTCTCGATCGACTGGCCTCAACTGGTTGCCTTTGTGCGGACCTTCACCGACCCCATTCCCCGGCGCAAAGAGGGGGAGTTCCGGGAGGCGGGGATCCACACCTACCACGGGGTTGCCCGCTTTGCCGGGCCGGATCGGGTGACGGTCGGCGGCGATACGCTTGTTTCCCGGTACATCGTGGTCGCCGCCGGTGCGCATGCCCGGCCGCTCGGCGTCCCGGGCGAGGACCTGATGACGTCGAGCGACGACTTCTTTTACCTGGAATCGCTCCCCGAGCGGATCGTCTTCGTCGGCGGGGGCTACATCTCGTTTGAGTTCGCCCACGTCGCCGCCGCTGCCGGGTCGGCGGTGACCATCCTGCAGCGGAGCGGCCGGGTCCTCTCGGGGTTCGACCCCGATATCGTCGAGCGCCTGCTGCTGGCTTCAACCGAGGCGGGGATCGACGTGCAGGTGAACATGCCGCTCGTCTCGATCGAGAGGGACGGTGAGGCCCTCCGCGTGCGGGCCGGAAGAGAGGGTGAGGAGAAGACCTTCGGTGCCGATATGGTCGTCCACGGCGCCGGCAGGGTCTCCGTGGTCGAGGAACTCGACCCCGCCGCCGGGAACGTCGAGACCGACCGCCGGGGGATCGTCGTCGACGATCATCTCCGGAGCGTCTCGAATCCCAGGGTCTACGTTGCGAGGGACGCGAACCCGCAAAGCCCGCAGTTGACCCCGGTGGCGGTGATGGACGCCCATATCGTCGTCGACAACATCCTCCGTGGGAACACCCGCGTCGCGGACTACTCCGTCGTCCCGAGCGCCGTCTTCACGAATCCGCCCATCGCCTCCGTCGGGCTCACGGAGGAGGTGGCGGAGGAGAAGGGGATCCCCTACATCGTCAACGCCGGCGACCTCTCCGGGCGGTTCACGAACCGGAGCATCGGCCAGCGGCACGCCGGCTACAAACTCCTGATCGACGAGGCTTCCCGCCGGATCCTCGGCGCCCACCTCATCGGGCCGCACGTCGAGGAGGTGATCAACATCTTCGCCCTCGCGATCCGGCATGGCCTGACGGTGGACGATCTTGCGCTCGACGCGATCCCGTGGGCCTACCCGAGCAGCACCTACGATATCATCCACATGATCTACCCGCTGGCGAGGAAGTGAGGCATCATCTTCGTGCCATCCAGATCCATGCCCGGACACGAAACCGATGGAATGCTTGATGCACACTTCGCGTGAGAGCTGGTTGTAGGGGACAGTGATACGGCCTCACGCGAAGGCGCGAAGAACGCGAAGGGAGAAAGAAGTTTATCTTGGACTTCGCGCCTTCGCGTTCTTCGCGTGAGTGATCTGTAATTGACGTTCGAAAAAAGTTCTTGCCGGGGATTCGGGCCCCGGCCCCCCACTTCACGCGCCGGTACTCTCTTCGGCCGGTTTCTTCGCCGGCTTCTCTGGCTTCACGTAGGTGATGGTGTAGCGCTCCACCACGTGCTCCACCACCGGCGGGAGGTAGGTCTGCTCCATCGTGATGCTCCCGAACGGGCAGCCCTCGACACAGTCGCCGCAGGCGATGCACCGCATCCGGTTGATCTCCCAGACCTTCGCCTCCTTGTCGAGATGGATCGCCTCACACGGACACCGCCGCGAACAGATGCCGCAGGAGCGGCAGGTGGACGGTTCGAAGGCGACGTGACCCCGGGTGAGAGAGGATGTTCGTGCCGGCACCGCCGGGTACTGCCGGGTGGCCGGGCCCCCGAAAAGGTTCCGGAGAACCGTTTTTGTCATCTGAAATATGCCCATTCCGCTTCACCTCTCCGTACAGCTGATGCAGGGGTCGATCGAGAGGACGACGACCGGGACGTCCGCAAGCTGGGCGCCGGGGAGCATCTTCACGAGCGGCGGGATGTTCGCGAGCGTCGGCGTCCGTATCCGGGCGCGGGAAAGGTGCTTGCTCCCGTTGCCCTTGAGGTAGTGGATGACCTCGCCCCGCGGCTGCTCAACGCGGGAGAAGTACTCGCCGTCCGGCGTTCCCTTGACCTTGACGTCGAGGGGCCCCTCGGGCATCTGATCGATCGCCTGCCGGATCAGGTTGATGGAGGCGTAGATCTCCTTGACCCGGACGGCACACCGGGCGTAGCAGTCTCCGGCGGTCTCCACGACCGGCTTGAAGCCGAGGTCGCCGTAGGCGGCGTAGCCGGTCTCGCGGTGATCCATCGCGACCCCGCTTGCCCTCGCGGTCGGGCCGACCGCTCCGAGGGCGTAGGCCTCGTCCTTTGAGATGACGCCGAGGCCCTGGAGGCGGTACTTCACCGTATCGTCGTTCAAGAAGATATCGCCGAGTTCCCGGCACTGCTCCTCGAAGGGGTCGAGCGCGCGGTGCATCTCGTCGAGCTTCTCCGCTCCGATGTCGCGCCGGACTCCGCCGACCTTGCAGGTGCCCTGGATGACCCGGCCGCCCGTGGTGTCCTCGAGGACGTCGAGGACGCTCTCCCGGAGCTGCCAGGATCGCATGAAGAGGTTCTCAAAGCCCATTCCGTCCGCAAAGAGCCCGAGCCAGAGGAGGTGGGAGTGGAGACGCGAGCACTCCGACCAGATCGTCCGGAGATACTTTGCTCTGTCGGGGACCTCGATCTTCATGATCTCTTCGATTCCCTGGCAGTAGCAGAGTGCGTGCATGAAACTGCAGATCCCGCAGATCCTCTCTGCTACGTAGACGTACTCGGTAAACTCGCGCTTCTCGATGAGCCGTTCAAGCCCCCGGTGGATGTAGCCGATGGACGGGATCGCCTCCACCACCGTCTCGTCCTCGAGGACGAGGTCGAGGTGGATCGGCTCGGGGAGTACGGGGTGCTGCGGCCCGAACGGGACGACTATGCGTTCCGGCATGAGTCACCTCCCTTTCTCGTGACGCTGAACGGATACTTCTCCACCGTCTTGATGAACGTTCCCTTGAAGTCGATGTTGATCCCGGTGACCGGGATCCCGAAGAGGTCGTGCATCTCGTTCTCGTAGACGAACGCTCCCCAGTAGATCCCGGAGATGCTCGGCACCTCCGCCTCCGGCCCGATCGTCAGGCGGAGGTTCTTGAACTGGTAGCCCTTGTCGAACGAGTAGTTGACCTCGTACGACCCGCCGAGGTCGGTGCACCCGATCTGGACCAGGCGGTACCCGTCGGCATGAACCCTCTCGACCTCGCGCGTGAGGTTCTCCAGCGCGACGTCGATGATTGTCTGCTCCTCTCTTACTGTCATGTGCTCTCACCTGCCTGTTCCGCGTGCCGCGCATCGTCTTTCATCTGCGCCGCCCCGGACATCTTCGCCCGCTTCTCCTCGAGGATCGAGAGCGCCGTAACAACGCCGTCGATGATCATCTCCGGTCGCGCCGCGCATCCCGGGACATAGACGTCGACGGGGATAACCTTGTCGACGCCGCCCACGATGTTGTAGCACTCCCGGAATATGCCGCCGGTCGCGGCGCAGACGCCGATGGCAACGACAACTTTTGGCTCCGGCATCTGCTCGTAGATGTTCCTGACCACCTCCCGGTTCTGTTCGTTGATCCCGCCGGTGATCATGAGGATATCGGCATGCTTCGGGTTTCCGGTGTTGATGATGCCGAACCGCTCCACGTCGTAGAGCGGTGTGAGGCACGCAAGCACCTCGATGTCGCACCCGTTGCAGCTGGATGCATCGTAGTGAAGGATCCAGGGTGATCGCTTCAGGAATGCCATGCTACTCATGCACCTCCAAGCATCATATAGGAGAGGATCGCCAGGTTCGCGATCCCGATCACCGCGGCGAACCACCCGCTCTTCAGCGCCGCCTGCCACCGCACCCGTGCGGTGACGTTGTCGACGAAGACCTCGGCGAGGTACGTCACCACGACCGCGATGATCCCTATCGCGGGGTTCCAGGCGAAGAAGAGGTAGACGAACCCGAGCAGGAAGACGTTCTCGTACCAGTGGGCGATCTCGACCTGCGCGAGCGTGGAGCCCGAGAACTCCGTCGTGATCCCCTTGACGATCTCCTGGTGCGCGTGGTGCGACGTCGAGATGTCGAAGGGCGACTTCCTGAGTTTGATCGTGAGGATGGTCGCAAAGCCGAGGAAGACGCCGGGGAGGTAGAGGACGGCCGGGATGGTCGTCGTAACGATATCCGTGACGTAGAAACTCCCGCTGACCATGTAGAGCCCGACGGCCGCGAGGATGATCATCGGCTCGTAGGCCATCACCTGGATCAGTTCGCGCTCCGCCCCGATGTGGCTGTAGGGGGAGTGGACCGCGTAGGCCCCGAGCACCAGGAAGACGTGGGCGAGCGTGAAGGCGAAGATGATCAGCAGCAGGTCCCCTCCCGCGAAGAAGAGCGCTCCGGAGAGGGCGATGAAGATCAGGTAGGCAAGGACGTAGAAGTTCTGCGCCGTCGTGACGACGACGCTCTCCTTCTCGAAGAGTTTGCCGACGTCGTAGAAGGGCTGCAGGAGCGGCGGCCCGACCCTCCCCTGCATCCGCGCGGTGATCCTTCGGTCGATTCCCGCGATGAGGCCGCCGGCGATGGGTGCGAGGACGAGGAAGAGGACTGCCCCGATGAGCCAGTTCATAGCGCCACCCCCGCGAGGATCCACGATGCAAGGATGAGAACGATGCAGACCGCTGCCCCCGGCCGGAAGAGTTTTGCCTCGCCGAAGTACTCGGTGAGGTAGTAGTTCCGCGTCTGGGCTTCCTGGGTCAGGCCGAGCGACCCGGCGAAGTGCAGATCCGGCGTCGCCGGCCTCCCGCTCATGTAGGCCGGGAGGTGCTTTGCGCTCCTCTTGAAGAGGAGGAACGAGATCGGGAGGACGAGGAGGAGCGCCATCATCAGGAGCATGATGGCGACGTTCGCCTGCGCCATGAGCGCCGTAACCCCGTAGATGGCAAGGACGTACGGCTCGATCAGCGTCGAGGAGATGACCGGGAAGAGGAGAACGGCTGCTATCACGAGGCCGGTGATGATGTAGAGGGGGCCCCAGGGTTCTTCGAAGAATCCTTTCTCGACCTGCTCCGTATTCCTGGTGACCGCGATGAGTTTGCCCATCCATTTCGCCCAGAAGAAGACCGTAACGGCGCTTCCGTAGGCGAGGAGCGCGATGAAGACGAGGCCGAAGGGAACCTGGACGAACGCCTCGATCGCCGCCCACTTGGAGATCAGCATGCCGAAGGGTGCAAGGAACATGCCGGCGATCCCGATGAACATCATCACCGCCATCCTGGGCATCCGGACGATCAGGCCTTCCATATCCTCGATGTCCCGGCTCCCGACCTGGTGCTCGATTGCCCCGGTCCCGAGGAAGAGGAGCGCCTTCGCGACGGCGTGGAAGATGATCAGGAGGATTGCGGCCCAGACGAGCATGTAGGTTCCAACACCCGCACAGGCGGCTATCAGGCCGAGGTTTGCTATCGTCGAGTAGGCGAGAACCAGTTTTGCGTTGTTCTGCGATATCGCGATCGCGGATGCGACGACGAAGGTCACGGCGCCGACGAGGCCGATGGAGAACCCGGCGAACGTCCCGGCGAAGATCGGGGAGAACCTGACCAGGATGTAGACGCCGGCC
>JASUSO010000070.1 GCA_030446015.1 Methanobacteriota archaeon | reverse complement strand
GCAGGGACTACCCCCCTGCTCTTTTTTAAGATGGATTCACTCGTTGGATGACCGGCAGCTCATCCATCGGAAGTGTTGAGTCGGAACACTCCTTACCGGCCGATACGACGGTGACCCGCCGCTGACCGAGACCGGGGAAAAGCGTTCACCCTGACAGGGAAACTGTGGCGATATGCACTCAATCCGTCATTGCGGACAATCCCGGACAGAAACCTGACCGAGGGAGAAGGGTAAAACCTGTATCCTACGGGCAAAACCGCCAAGAATCAAAGGATCAGGCACTGAACCCGGTAACAGTATCCGGACAATCGCGGACAGCCGGCATATGGCGGTCGTACTCCCCTTTCACTTTCATCCCGCACACACCTCGCATTTAACAACCCCCTCTTCTCCAGAGTGACATATGACGCATTCCCCCCTCCTCCGCTCCGACGAGACTCTTTTTCGGGATCCGGAGGTATTTGAGTTCACGTTCGTTCCGGAGCAGGTCCACTACCGCGATGTGCAGGTCAGGGAACTCGCCTTCCTTCTCCGGCCAGCCCTCCGGGGCGGGAGCGCGGGGAGCGCCGTCCTCCGCGGTCAGCCGGGAACCGGGAAGACCACCACCGTCCGCCGGATCTTTGCCGAGGTTACCGAGACCACGAAGAAGGTCATCCCGGTCTACGTCAACTGCCGCCACGACCGCACAGCGCTTGCAGTCTTCGGGTGCATCTTCGAGCAGGCCTTCGGCTACGCACCGCCGTCGCGCCACCTTGACGGGATCAAGCGGGGGATCGCCGCCCGGCTCCGGGACCGTGATGCCGCGCTCGTCGTCTGCCTCGATGACGCAAACGAGCTCATCCCGGCCGGGACCTACAACACCCTCCTCTACCAGATCCTCCGGCTCTACGAGAAGTGGGATGTCCGGAAGCCAGGGGTCTTCGCGGTCGCAAGCGATCTCTCCCTGAACCTCTACGCGGAGGCCGACGAGAGTGTCCGGTCGGTCTTCCACCCGACCGAGGTCAACTTCCCGCCCTACACGAAAGCCGAGGTCCGGGGGATCCTCGCCGACCGCATCCGGCAGGGACTCTATCCGGGGGTAGTCTCAACGTCCCTTCTCGACCGTATCGCCGGCATCGCCGCCGGCGAACAGGATATCCGGGTCGGGATCGACCTCGTCCGGCTGGCGGTCCTCAGGGCGGAGAAGGATGGGCGCAGAAGGGTCGCACCCGCCGACGTGACGGCAGCAGCGCAGGCGGTCAGGTCGCCGGCGCTCCGGGCCCGGGTTGCAGGACTCTCGGAGGGTGAACGGGCGCTGCTCTACCGGATCGCGGAACTGTCGGTTGCGGGCGCCGATATGATAGGGGGAGCTGTCTTTGAGGAGGTGCAGGACTACCTCCCGGTCGGGAAGACGGCCTATCACGAGCACCTCAACGGGCTTGCGAGGGCCGGGATCGTCGATCTCGTGCCCGGGGCGGGCCGGGGACGGGAGGTGCGGCTCCGGTACGACCCGGAGGAGGTGGTCGCCGTCTGCAAACCCCCGGACAGAAGGTGAGTTTTTACATACCCGGATTCTCTCCGGGATCTGATATTCCTTCCCGATTCTTCGATTTTGTGATCGGCCCGTAAAGCAACGCTTATATGGGGCCGGCCGCTTTTTCCGGGATATTTGGCGCACCCTTTTAACCGGCGGCTCCCGACGATGGTGTATGCGCCGGGGCGAGTCCCGGTGCAGGGAGATGTCTTGAATGCAAAACGAAACCAGAAGAACCGAGTCGAAAACCAGCGGCGGCAGCCCGGACCTGAAGTGTGACCGCACCGTCGGCCAGGCCGCCACTGGTACATCTTCACCGGAAGAGATAAGCGTCTCCCCGGTGCCGCTCTTCCTCGTCCCGCGAGCAGTCGCGGACGAGATCCGGCGGCACGGGAGAACTGTTCGCGAGATCAACGTTAGAAGAACCAGGAACCACCAGTACGTTATCAGTGTCGGGCGGGGGCGGGGATGACGGATATGCCGCCGTAGACCGGGGAGGCGGTGGCGATCACGTCGCAGCCCTTTGCCGGCCCGAGCACGTCAAGCGTGCCGGTCACGTTCGTGAACCCGGCCCCCTGGTGACCAGTCCGAATGTTTCGTCCCTCCCGGTGGTGATGGTATGATCGCTCTCCGCACACTCGTTCTCCCGCAAATACCACTCATTCGCCCGCATCAGGTCCCGCGGCGTCCCGACATCGATGTGGATGCCGTCGATGACGCGGTAGCGGACGTCCCGGCCCTCGCCGATCTCGAGGCGGATCGCGTCGGTGAGCTGGTACTCGCCCTTGTGGCCGGGCGGGGTCCGGGCGATGGCGTCGAAGATGCTCGTCTCGAAGACGTAGGCCCCGAGGGCGCCGAGGTCGCTCAGGGCGGCCGTCGGCTGGGGCTTCTCGATCATGTCGACGACCCGGTCGCCGTCGGGGAGGATGATCCCGTGGCGGGTGACGTCCTCCACCCGGGCGACGCCGACGGTGGTATCGGGACGGTGGGCGGCGTGGTAGTCGATGAGGTCGGCAAGGAACGTCTGCGGAGCGAAGAAGTTGTCGCCGAGGACGACGGCGAAGGTGCCGTCGATGACGTGCTCGCCGGCGGCGACGGCGTTCGCGAGGCCGAGCCGCTCGTCCTGGACCACGTAGGTGAAGTCGACGCCGAAGCGCTTGCCCGAGCCCAGGTAGTCGGAGAGGCCGTGCTTGTGCGGGGAGACGACGATGGCGATCTCGGTGATCCCGGCAAGCGACATCGCCTCGACGACGTGCTCGATCACCGCCTTCTCGCCCACGGGGAGGAGTTCTTTCGGGATCGCGTTCGTGAACGGCCCAAGGCGCGATCCTGCGCCCGCGGCGGGGATCAGCCCCTGCCTCACCGGCATGGATCGCCCCCGGAGAGGGAGAGGATCCGGTCTGTGGACGGGGACGTGATCATGGTTACTCACTAAGAGTCTTGACATCCGGCAATATTAACGGTTCTCTTTCGACCGTGGGGACTATCAGACGATTCCGGCGATATGTCGGGAAAAGGAGGGACGGGAGGATAACGCGCAGGTGGAGTATCTCCCGCCGTCACTCCGGGAGGAGGCGGTCCCGGAGTATCGACCGGACCGAAGTGTCCCGGGGGGATATCGCGTGGGAGTTTGCCCCGGGCAGTTCAAATGCGCCCATATCTTCGATGTGCTTTTTCGATGGGCATGATGTGGGTGATATAAACGAGTTTTTCGGCTGAACTGATATTGTAGATTACGGTGAACGTACGTGCGATGTGGAGTCGGTACGATTCACGCTTTTTATTGGTGTGAAGTTTTTCTTTGTCCCCATCCGAACCGGGATAAGGAATATCCCGTAGAATTTTCAGTTTGGCTTTGATAACCCGTTGGTCTTTGGCATCGAGAGAATTTAAAAAATTGAGCGCACGCTCATCCGCCATGAGGCGGAATGTCACAGGTCTAACTCCACGAACTCATCGCGGGCCATGACTTCTTCGATATCGTCCGTGAGTCTCTGCTTTTTTATTTTATCTACAAGTCTCGCGAGCGTGTCGTTGAGCGTCTCGTCCGGGCGCCTGAGATCCAGGATCTGATTATAGGTCTCTTCCGATACGGGTATGTTCTCCGTAACAGACATTGAATCCTGATAGGCGCTGATCATACATAGACCTTTCATCACCGGAGGCACGGAGTCATCAGCCGGTATTTCTTTCCGAGGAGCCCGACCTCTATACCATCAAGGATATCAGGGCTGTGTACCGATAAAAGGGAAGATTGTTCTGCTACCGTTTCCTTTCAACGACCTTACGGCAGCAAAGCTGCGCCCTGCGCTTGGTCTCTATGAGGGTGAACGCGACGTTGTCCTTGCTTTCATCTCGCCAAAGGTCTATGCCGGAGCGGGCCCGGCAGGGGTTATGGTGACCGCCTCCCACGCAGGTTTCTTGAAGAGCGGTCTCAAAGTTGATTCGGTGATCCGACTGGACAAGATCGCAACGGTCTTGAAAGACCTGATGGTCGGAGAACTTGGAGAACTTGATGACGGCCTCCAGGCAGAGGTCAATGTAAAATTCGCCAAACTGTTCAGGATCTAGCAGGAGGCCCCATCCGTCAGGGCGGGGAAACTCGCTCCCTGCCTCTCCGCCCACGTTCCATGAGCGCCGTACAATCATCGAGGTCCAGAGTGATCCCCTCCCCTTCGGCCCTGCGCGAGAACGACCGCGCAACGACGCAGAAGTACTCGCTCCGCCGGTCGTTGTGCCAGGAGACGAGGGGTGCCTTCCGCCGCAGCCCCGCAAAGACCTCTGCGGCATCGACCCCATCCTGCCATTTACACTCGCAGAACAGGATCCGGTACGGGTTCTCAGCAAGACAGACGATATCGATCTCCTCCCCGCGGTGCCACCAGCTCCCGCTCCTGGTGAATACGAACGGCAGGAAACCCTCTCCGTTGATATGGTCGAAGAGATCCATCACCATCTCCTCGAAGTGCTTTCCGACATACCGCGCGAATTGCGGCCGTACATACTGGTCCACAACCAGCGGGGCATTGCCGCGTTCGAGCATATCAAGATGGGGATTGACGAAAGAAAACCAGAAGTCGAAGAGGTTGTCCGAGAGGAAGTAGAGCCCCTTTCTGCTCCTGTGGCCTTCAGTCACGGGAATGCGCCGGTGCACCAGCTTCAGGTCGATAAGGATCGAGAGATACTTGTTGACGACACTCTTGGAAAGGCCGGTATCGTTGCAGATGAGCCCGATCCGGTGGTTTCCCCCGGCAAGAGAGAAGAGGATGGAGAAGTAATACCTCGGTTCGACAAGTTCGGCCCTGAGCACGAACTCCACATCCCTGAAGAGAAACGAATCTTCCCTCATCACCTTCTCCTCGATGTTCTTCAGGATGTCCCGTTCCGGATCGACGGCCATGATGTATGCCGGCGTCCCCCCAAAGACCGCGTAGAACTCGACCGCCCTCTTCATGTTCCCTATATAATCGAGCACATGGATGAACCGGAGGGGCTGCAGGAGGATCTGCCCCGTCCTCCTGCCAAAAAGAGGGCTCCCATACTCCAGGGTCGCGGACTCCATCATCGATATGCTCGACCCCGACAGAATGAGAAATATCCGGGTCTCTTTCAGGCGCCTGTCCCAGTATTCCTGAAGCATCGAAGGGAGGGAGGGATCCTCCTTGATCAGATAGGGGAATTCATCGATGGCGATCACGACACGATCGGTCGCGTGCTGGATAAGATACTCGAAAAAGCTGTCCCAGTCAGAAAAACCGTTTTTCTGAAGAAATGGATCCTGGAAATAGGCGCTCAGGTCTGCAGAAAATCTCCGGAGCTGCAGGTGTTTCGACTCTTCCCGTGCGACCAGGTGTATTCCTGTGGCGGTACGGAGGAACTGGTCGATCAGTTCACTTTTTCCGACCCGCCGCCGGCCATAGAGCACGACGAATTCTGCACCGTCGCTCCGGTACCGCTCATGGAGGTGGGAGAGTTCCCGGCCCGGTTGAGGAAGACACCCATAAGTAACATACTATAGAGTGTACTATTTAGGGTTTTCGGGAGAGGGTGCTGGTGTCGGACAGGGGTGAGCACGACGGTTTTGCCATCCTCACCCGCAGAATCGCCGCCACCCCTCGACTAGAGCGCCCGGAACTGCTGAATGAGCGGCAGCGTGGAGTTATAGAGCACCTCAAGATGCATCCCTCCATATCGACAGAAGAGTACGGAAACAGCTACGGATGCACCGCACGGACTGCCCGACGCGATCTCTCCGCTCTTGCCGAAATGGGTATCATTGCTGTGAAACGGGAGGGGTGACTGCGGCGATATGTGCTCAATCCAACATTGCGGTCATTGCGGACAGTTGCGGACAATCCCGGACAGAACCCGGACTGAGGGAGAAGGGTAAAACCCATACCCAACGAGCAAAACTGCCGAAAATCAGAGGAACGGGCATTGAACCCGGTAGCAGTATCCGGACAATTGCGGACAGACGGCATCAGGGGACCACCCCCCTTCACGTTCATCCTGCGCACACCTCGCCTTCACCACGCACCATCACCTCAGTCCCCGGCACCACCTCCCCGGGGTGGAGCGAGAATATGGTGGGTGCCGCCCCCTCTCCTGCGACGGGAAAGAATGATATGCGATGCGGGAAGGATACGATACTATGAGACAACGCCACCTGCTTGATGCGGAAGAGAAAGAAGGGGTTGTCCGCACCATCCGCACGGTCCTCGCCGGATTTGACGAGATCGAGGTGGGGTATGTCTTTGGAACGTTCTCGCAGGGAGATTTCGGCGACGTGGACGTGGCAATCCTCGTCACCGGCGACCCTATCCCCTACCAGGCGATGCGGTTCGCGCGGAAGATCGAGCGGGAACTTGAGCGAGGGTTCTGTTACCGTTTTGAGGCCGATGTGAAGATCCTCAACACCGTCCCGGTCTCGTTCCAGTACGAGGTCATCAAGAGCGGCCGACCCGTATTCCTGCGCGACAGAGAGCGGAGGGTCCGGTACGAGGCGGGCGTGCTCTCCCTGTACCTCGACTACGCGGATACGCTCGACTGGTTCGACCGGGTTCTGCTCACGAGGGCCTGAGGATGGTCCGGGACGAAGGGGTCCTCGCTCACCTCCGGGGACTGGGAACGCTACCGATCCATCAGCCTCGAAGATCTGAGAACCGACCGCGATAAGAGGAACATGGTGTTGCATGCGCTCCTCGTCAGCATCCAGGCATCGATCGATATCGCCAACCACCTGGTCGCGGCCTCGAGCTCCCGGCGGCCCGAAACCTACCGGGAGAGTTTCATCATTCTCTGTGATGAGGGGCTGATTCCGGAAGACCTCGGGGCCCAGCTCTCAGACCTCGCGGGCTTTCGGAACGTTCTGGTCCACCTTTACTGCCGGCTGGATCTGGACGAGGTCTATGGGGTGCTCAAGGACGATCTTCCCGTGATGAATCGATACCGGGATCTGATTCGGGCGATGCTCCGGGACCGTCTTCTCCCGGAATGACTGCACGCCGGGGTGAGCCGGGGCTGACGTTCTCGGATCTGCTGGAGGAGATGATCGAGCACGAGAAGAAGCGGCGGCTTGTCGAAGAGATCAAGCGGATCCAGGGGACGGAGGACCTCGTGGAGATCTCACGGCGATGGCTCATTGTTCTGTTCAGGCGGCTGACTTCCTGAATGCGCCTGCCTGAGAAGTCGCGACGCATCATCACGGAAAAGCTTGCTGTTCTGAAGACCGATCCGTATCCCGGCAGCGGGGGAGACAAAGAACGCCTGAATACGGATGGCATGGAGGTATTTCGCCTCCATATCGGCCGATCGTTTACCGCGCTCTGATGACCATCGAGCAGGCGCATAAACGCTATGGCAGGCTCTAGCCCTCTGTGGAGCCGGCCCTCAAGATCCTCAAGTCGCACCTCCGGTGCTCGAACACCTGCCCGAGACCTCAAACGGCGGGTGGGAACGATCACGCGACATGCAGCGGGATCTCCTCCCTCACCCGCCCATCCGTGTCAGGTACTCCCGCGAAAGCCGGGCGATATCCTCCAGGTCGCAGACCAGGTAGCCGTCCTCTCTCAATCCCTCTTTGCCTTCTATGCTCTTTGCTACCAGGGCGAAGCGTTCGTTCCTGCTCTCGTTTCGCCATCTCACCTCACGGGATTTCTCCCGGAGCACCGCAAGGATGCCGCGGGCCTGGCGGCGGTTGAGGGCAGACCATTTACATTCGCAGAAGAGGGCATCCCCGGAGGCCTCATTCAGGCCTACGAGATCGATCTCCGTCTCCTTCTGCCACCACCGTCCCAGCCGCGAATACGAGGAGCCAAACAGGATCCCCCTGCGAACGAGGTCGAGAGCGAGTTGTTCGAACATCTGCCCGCAATACGGCGCGATCTCTTCCCTGATGGAGGCGAGCACCTCCCCGCTCTGCCCCGTCTCGGTCTCCCCCCTCCGGGGATACACGAAACGGAACCAGAACGTGAGGTAGGGATCGGTCAGCCGATAATGCCTCCTCCGGTAGCCGGCATGGGCGGTCACCGGCACCTCGTCGTCGATCAGGTGCATACGCGAGAGGACGGCAAGGTACTTGGAGACCAACCCTTTATCTAGCCCGGTCTCCTGGCAGAGGGGTCCCAGAACGGTGTATCCCGCGGCGAGAGCGCGGAGAATGGCCATGTAGTTCCCTGCTTCGCGGAACTCATACTGCATCAGGATCTCGGCTTCGGAGTAGAGGTATGCTCCTTTGCGGAGAATCTGCTCCTCCACGTTCTCCCAGAACGATCGGTCGGGGCGAAACAGGCGGAGATAGGCAGGAACTCCACCGATCGCGCACCATGTCATGACGAGATCCTCCTCGTCGTAGGGGAGGAACCGACGAAGGTAGGGATAGGAGAGAGGCTCAAGCTGCCACTGCCCCGTCCTTCTGCCGTAGAGCGGGCTTGTGTACCCCAGCACCTCGGTCTCCATCGTGCTGACCGATGAACCAGACAAGATAAGCATCACCGGCTCCCGGGAGAGCACCGTGTCCCAAACCTTCTGAAAGACGGAAGGCGTGGCCCGGTCGCGTGCGATGAGATAGGGGAACTCATCGATGACGATCACCACTTTCTGCCCCGGAGGAGGGGAGAAATTCCGGTGCCTGACCAGCGCCTTTATGACGGTCTCCCAGTCGGGATATCTGCTCCGCTCGAAATCCGGATCGTTCAGGAACTCCCCTGCGTAGTGGGAGAAATCCTGGAGATTCCTTGCCGTCCCTTCTTCTGAGGCCAGGAAATAAAATCCCGGGACAGTCTGCAGGAATCGGGCAAGAAGCGTTGTCTTTCCCACGCGCCGCCTTCCATACAGGATCAGGCATTCCGGAACCGGGGAACGATATCGATCGGTGAGGAACTGCAGTTCACCTGCCCGGTCTACGAAGGAATGTTGATACATAAGTATACTACTTTGTGGTCAACAATCACTTAAGGTGATCGGTAAGCGCCGGTGGTCCGGTCGGAGACATGGCCGCTACATAGATGGACTTCCCCTTACCGTTTGGCGGCCACATGCCCGTAACCGGGTGGTATGAGGGCGACCTCCCCCGCGCGGCTCGGGTTAATCGATTCCCGGGGGCAGGAGCGGGTGTCCCCCCCCGGCAGGGGCTTTTGGAACAAACTCGATCAGAGCCGCGCCGTTTTCGGGATAGGCTCCGCTCTCCGGAAGGTGTGACCGTGCGAGAGTGGCGAAGCATCGACTCGAGACCTTCGGGTAATTACCGACCACACAGGATAACGAACATTGCATCGATTCACGGAACCTGGAGGAAGAATGATTCTGGAGAAGTATCCGACGACGGTGGCGCCGTCTCATAGTACCTTTTCCCGCTCACCAGCAGATCCCCTCTTTCCCGTCGCAGGAGAGGATCCGGCGCCCCTCGATGACGACCCGGGTCCTCATCAGGTCGAACTCCCCGTTGAGATCGGAGAACTCCGGCCACTCCGTCATCACCAGGCAGGCGTCGGCCCCCCGGAGGGCGTCCGCGGCCGATGCGGCGTAGTCGATCCCGGGGAAGACCCGCCGCATCGAAGCCACCGCAAGGGGGTCGTAGGCGGCGACCGTCGCTCCCCGCCGGAGGAGTTCGGCGATGACCGGGATCGCACGGGACTCCCGGATGTCGTCGGTGTTGTCCTTGAAGGCGAGGCCGAGGACGGCGACCCGCTTCCCCGAAAGATCGCCGATCCTCTCCTCAAGGAGCCGGACCATGCGCAGCGGCTGGCGGTCGTTGACGTCGAGGACCGACCGGAGGAGCGACGGCTCTTCCCCGAGAGACTCCGCGAGGCTGACGAGGGCCGCGACGTCTTTTGGGAAGCAGCTCCCCCCGAACCCGGCACCGGCGGATAAAAAGTGCGGCGAGACCCGGTGGTCCATCCCGACACCCTCCATCACCTCGTAGACGTCGATCCCGAGACGCTTGCAGACGTTCCCCACCTCGTTAGCGAACGAGATCTTCGTCGCGAGGAGGGCGTTCGAGGCGTACTTGATCATCTCCGCGGCGGTGAGGTTGCACCGGACCACCGGGGCCGCAAGCCCCCGGTAGACGGCAGCAACCATATCAGCGGAGCGATCGTCCCGGCCCCCGATCACGATCCGGTCCGGGTGCAGGAAGTCCTCCACCGCACGTCCCTCCCTGAGGAACTCCGGGTTCATCGCAAACCCGATATCGTCCCGGCCGGAGCGTTCGAGAACCGTGGGCACGACGAGGCCCGCGGTCGTCCCCGGCGGCACGGTGCTCTTCACCACGACGGTGTGCGACTTCTTCCCGGCGCGGAGCGCCTCCCCGATCGACCGGCTCGCCGCGGCGACCATCGAGAGGTCGGCGCTCCCGTCGGCCGCCGGCGGGGTTCCGACGCAGACAAACGAGATATCCGCGTCGGCGACCGGGCCATAGTCCGTCCCCGCACGGAGCCGCTTCCCGGCATGCCTCTCCAGGAGCGCATCGAGTCCCCGCTCGTGGATCGGGGCGCGCCCCGCGTTGATCGCCGCTGCCTTCTCCGCATCGATCTCGACGATATTGACCGTATGCCCGAGCTCGGCAAAGCAGGCCCCCGTGACCAGGCCGACGTAGCCGCCACCGACGACAGTTATCCGCATCGTTTCGTGATCCTCCGGTTCGTTACGTCAAAATTGGGTTTCGTGAAGTTAAAAGATGTCTTATTGGAGAGCGGGACGCCGCCGGGTGGTGCATAATAGTGCAGGTGGGGTGCGCCTTTTTGAGCTGTGAGATCCCTGATATCCCCAACATTCAGAACGTGAAGGGCAAAGCGAAACCGTACCTGGTAAGACAGCGTCTTAAGATGATTGAGCATTAGACTCTGCCGGAGGGTGAAGATGCCACAGAAGTATGCAATCGAGATCTTCTACAGCGATGAGGACGAGGGGTTCATCGCCGTCGTCCCGGAACTCCCGGGGTGTTCCGCGTTCGGCGAGACCGAAGAGGAGGCTCTCGCTGAAGTGAAAGTGGCCATCAGCCTCTGGCTCGATGCCGCCCGGGAGGAGGGGCGGGAGATCTTTACGGGAAAGGGCGTCGCGTGCGGACCACGGGAAATTGCGTAGACCTTGTAGAGGTTTTCCCACCTCGGTTCCTTGCCCATGCAGCGTGTAGAGAGAAGGGCTTTGTTGAAACCCTCTCCGGGAGGACGAATCATCTCCGGATAATCCATATCTCCCGACGCACGCGAAGAACGACTTCCCCTTTGGGAAGGAGTTTG
>JASUSO010000069.1 GCA_030446015.1 Methanobacteriota archaeon | reverse complement strand
GGCGGGCTGACCGTCGCGGTCTTTCCCGCCGATTTTTCCGGTGTTACAGCCTTTTGTACCATAACCCCTGCCGGGATCGGTCAACTCCCAAACAGCCTCGCGGATAACCGGGCATCGCCTGTCAATACCAGATCCGTGGTTGATCTTGCGACCGCCACCCGGTATGCTCCTTCTGCAATGCGCCACCTGCCGGCTTCTTCGTCGAATCGTGCAAGCAGGCGGGGGTCGGCCTCGATCGTCACCTGCCGTCTCTCACCCGGCCCGAGCAGGACGCGCTGGAATCCGAGAAGCCGCATCCGCCTCTCATCCGCCGCCTCCGTCAGATACACCTGCGGCACGTCCGCACCCTCGCGTTCGCCGGTGTTCGTCACGGTGAACCTCGCCGTGATCGTCTCGCCGCCGCCGACCGCAAGATCGCTGTAGGCAAACGTCGTGTAACTCAACCCGTGGCCGAAGGGGAAGAGCGGCGTATCGCCCGTCTTTGCGAACCAGCGGTAGCCGACCTCCGCGCCCTCATCGTAACGGATGGTGGTTGATGTCCCCCACGGCGTGCCGAGGCCGGGGAGGTCCGGCCTCGGAGTCCGGGCGAGGTCGGCCGGGAAGGTGATCGGCAGATGGCCGGAGGGGTTCACCGTCCCGGTGAGCACCTCGGCGATCGCCTGCCCGCCGGCCTGCCCTGGATACCACGCCTGGACGACTGCCTTCACCTTGTCCAGCCACGGCATCGCGACCGGGTTGCCGGTCTCCAGCACCACGACGGTGTTCGGATTGGCGGACGCCACGGCCTCGATGACGGCGTCCTGGCCCCAGGGCAGCGAGAGATCGGCGATGTCGAAGCCTTCGCCCTCGACGCGGATCCCGAAGACGATGGCGACGTCCGAGCGACGTGCGAGCAGGACCGCCTCCGCCGGCGTCTGTCCGGGGTCAAACTCGATCTCCGCCGAGGGCAGGAGTCTCTTCAGCTCCTCAAGGGGCGACGACGGGAGAAGGTAGAGGTTCCGTGCGCGCCCCAGGGGCCCCGGGCCGCCGATCTTGACGATACCCGCATACCCGCCCACCGGGAGCACCGCACCCGATCCGGTGCCGCTCGGGACACCGAGCTGCGCGTAGCCGCCGATCACTCCGATCTTGAGCGGTCTTTCGGTCGCGAGCGGCAGGATGCCGTCGTTCTTTAAGAGCACGATACCCTGCCGGGCGGTCTTGAGGGCGATCTCGTTGTGCGCCTCCATGTCGATCTCGGGCGCCGGCCCCCACGAGTCGACCCCGACCGCGTAGAGCGAGCGCAGGATGCGGCGCACCATATCGGAGAGGCGCTCTTTTGGGAACCTGCCTTCGGCGTAGGCCTTCCGGAGCGGGTCAGTGAAGGGCTCCGTCTTCCAGAAGACTGCGTCTGCCTGCACGCCGGACTCCTGGTCGAGCCCGGCGAGAGCGAACTCCCACGAGGGCGTCGCGCCCCAGTCGGACATCACCCAGCCCTTATATCCCCAGGCGCCCTTGAGCACCTCGTTCAAGAGATGGTGGTTCCCGCCGGCATACTCGCCGTTGATCTTGTTGTAGCCGCTCATGATCGCGCCGGGCTCCGAACGCTCGATCGCGATCTGGAACGCGAGCAGGTCGGACTCGCGGTGCGCCGAGGGATCGATGATCGCGTCCAGCCAGTGCCGGTTGGTCTCGTTGCAGTTGAGCGAGTAGTGCTTGAGCGTCGAGATGACGCCCTGGCTCTGGATGCCGCTTACCGCCCCGGCGCCGAGGACGGCGGTGAGGAGCGGGTCTTCGGAGTAGTACTCGAAGTTGCGGCCGTTGCGGGGGTCGCGGGCGAGGTTGATCCCGCCGGCCAGCACGATGTTGAACCCCCGGATTCGGGCCTCGCGGCCGAGCAGCACGCCGCCGTCACGGGCGAGGTCCGGATTGAAACTCGACCCGACGGCGATGGAAGCCGGCAGCGCGGTTGCGCCCGGATCGTCGGGGCGGTACCCGGGGTTGGTGATGCCCATGCTGGCATCGCTCGATCGCAACGCCGGGATGCCGAGCCGCGGCACGCCGGGCGTGTAACCGGCACTCATGGCCACGTCCTCCGGGATGCGCTCATCACGGACCGCTATGAGGCCGCCGGTGGCACCCATGACGCTGATGATCATCGAGAACCGCTCGTCGTCGGTCATCCTCTGTTCGGTCTCGGCCGCCCGGGAATCGGCCGTCTTCTGCCCGGGCTCAAGCACCTGCGCGGTGGTCATCTCTTCTTCCCCCTCCCGGCATCCCCCGCCCGTCGGGTGGGGAACCGTGCCGCGGTGAGGGACGACGCTGGTGATAAATCTTCGTGTGAAACAGGGATCCGAGCCCGACGTCAGTCGTGGGCGGTAGGTATCGCGAGCGGTCGTGACGGGACTGTCGGGTGACTGCACGCCCCATCATCCGGCTCCGGGCTGGAGCATGGCACGGAGTGAGTAAAAACCGCGGGAGAAACTACACATGGGCAGCCGGCGAAAAACCCGGTGGGAGGCGGGGGCCATGGATCATGCCCCGGGGATGGCACGATCACCCATGTGGCGAGAGGCATGAAAATACCGGATTTATCAACCCTTCCCCGGGATGCATCTCCAGGGAAAGAACTTCAAGAAAGCAATCGTTTTAAAAACGGTGATGGGCTCGCTGAGATTCGAACTCAGGACCTCCGCCATGTCAAGGCGACGTCATAACCAACTAGACCACGAGCCCGTGTCTGCCCGACGATCAATAAGGTTGGTGCTTTTGGTATAAAACTGTTGTCACGCGCAGGAAATCGCCCCATCCCGGCTCCGCCGCATCAGGGGCCAGCACACGGGAAAAATGGGGTGTGATCGGACGGATCAGATCTCGGCGTGCTTCGCCGTGTAGATGCCGTCGATCTTTTTGATCTCTTCCATCGCGTCGGCCGGCACCGCAGAATCGACGGTGAGGACCATCAGGGCCTCCTCGCCGGGCTTGTGGCGCCCGACCTGCATCCCCGCGATGTTCACGTTCACCCGGCCGAGAATCGTCGCGGCCTTGCCGATGACGCCCGGCTTGTCGGTGTGGCGGGAGATGACGACGTGGCCGGTCGGGGTCAGGTCGGTCATGTATCCGCCGATGCTCACGATCCGCGCGCGGTTCGGGCCCGAGACGCTCCCGCTCACCGTCTCCGTCATCCTGTCGGTCTTCGCGGTGATGGTGATGATGTTCTTGAACCCCTGCGCCTCCTCGGTCGTCGTCTCGCTCATCCGGATGCCACGCTCCTTCGCGACGAACTCCGCGTTCACGATGTTGACCGGCACCTGGAGGATCGGGTCGAGCATGCCCTTTAAGATCACGCGGGTGACGAACTTCGTGTTCGGGAGCGCTGCAGCCTCGCCGCCGTAGGTGACCTCGATCGACTCAAGCCGCCCCTCCGTGAGCTGGATGAGGAGCCTGCCCATCTTCTGCGCGAGCATCGCATAGGGCTCGATCAGCGCCTGCTGCTCCGCCGGGATCATCGGCGCGTTCACGACGTACTTCGCCGAACCGCCGGAGAGGACGCTGATGCACTGGTTCGCGATCGAGATCGCGACGTTCTTCTGCGCCTCGACCGTGCTCGCCCCGAGGTGCGGGGTGACGATCACCTTATCGAGCCCGAGGAGCGGGGAGTCCGTCGGCGGCTCGTTCTCGAAGACGTCGAGGGCCGCGCCGGCGATCTTGCCGCTCATGATCCCGTCCGCGAGGGCCTTCTCGTCGATGATCCCGCCGCGGGCGCAGTTGATCAGCCGGACACCGTCCTTCATCGTCGCGATCGTCTCGGCGTTGATCATGTGGCGCGTCTCCTTGATCAGCGGCGTGTGGACGGTGATGACGTCCGACCGCCTGAAGAGCTCGTCGAGCGGTACCAGTTCCACGCCGAGGCTCGCGGCCTTCTCCTTGCTGATGAAGGGGTCGTAGGCGATGCACTTCATCTCCATCGCCCGTGCACGCTTCGCCACCTCGTGCCCGATACGCCCGAATCCCACGATACCGAGCACCTTGTCGTTCAGTTCGACGCCCATGAACTTCGAGCGTTTCCACTCGCCCTTCTTTAAGGACGCGTTCGCCTGGGGGATATTGCGCGCGAGCGAGAGCATCATCGCCATCGTGTGCTCCGTGGCCGCGAGGGTGTTTCCTTCAGGGGCGTTCGCAACGATGATGCCTCTCCTCGTCGCCGCATCCGTATCGATATTGTCGACCCCGGCGCCGGCACGACCGATGAACTTGAGTTTCGTTCCCGCGTCGATGACCCGGGCCGTCACCTCGGTTCCCGAGCGTACCAACAGGGCGTCGTAGTTTCCGATAATATCTACGAGCTGATCTTCGGTCAGCCCGGTGTTGACATCCACATCGCAGAATCCTTTCAGGATGTCAATCCCTTCCTCTGCCAGCGGGTCGCTGACCAGCACTCTATATTTCACGGTTCAACCCATACTAAATCAACATCATATGTATTGATGCTTTTTCCTCCGAAATCTTTTATGTAATGGTGAGAAGTATATGTGTGGTGCGAGCATGAAGGAAATGCCCAACGTTCTGTGGCTCGAAGAAATAAAAAAGGAAGATATCATTTCTGTAGGTGGAAAGGGGGCCTCATTGGGCGAGATGACGGCCATCGGCCTGCCCGTGCCGAAGGCGTTTGTGGTGACCGCCCAGGCGTTCCGAAGGTTTCTTGTCGAGACCGGGATCGAAGAAGAACTCTTCCGCAGGCTGGAGCGTCTGGACGTAGACGACAATGGAGCGCTCGAATCGGTCTCCCGTGAAGTGCAGGAGATCGTCCTCGGCGCCGAGATGCCCGACCAGATCCGGCAGGATATCGTCGACGCATACGGGCGGATGGGGGCTGACGGAACGATCGTTGCCGTCCGGTCAAGCGCCACCGCCGAAGACCTGCCCGATGCCAGTTTTGCCGGGCAGCAGGAGACGTTCCTCAATATCCTCGGGGAGGCCGACCTCCTCGACGCGGTTCAGCGGTGCTGGGCCTCGCTATACGGCGCGCGCGCCATCTACTACCGGGCCAAACAGGGATTCGACGACCGGAGCGTGAACATCGCCGTCGTCGTGCAGGAACTCATCGGCTCGGAGAAGTCCGGCGTCATGTTCACCTCCCACCCCGTCACCGGCGAGCCCCTGACGATCGTCGAGGGCTCCTGGGGCCTCGGGGAAGCGGTCGTCTCGGGGAGTGTCTCCCCCGACAACTATGTCTATGACCTACGCTCCGGGCGGGTCGTCGACCGTCTGATCGCCGAGAAGGAGATCATGATCGTGCCGGAGGGCAAACGCGGGACGAAGACCGTCAAGCTCTCCGCGAAGCAGCGCACCGCACCGGTCCTCTCCGACGCTGAGGTGGCGCGCCTCGCCACGCTCGGCAAGATCGCCGAAGACCACTACGGCGTCCCGCAGGACGTCGAGTGGGCGATCGTCGGCAACGATGTCTTCATCCTCCAGTCCCGGCCGATAACGACGATCAAGCGCCCGGAGATCCCGCACGGCGGGGCCGAACCTGCCGGGAAGGGGAAGGGCGCGCTCGGCGTGGTGCTGGTCGAAGGCCAGGGGGCCTCCCCCGGCATCGCGAGCGGCCGGGTCGTCATCGTGCGCGACGTCAAGGACACGAGCGCCGTCAAGGATGGCGACATCCTGGTCACCAAGATGACCAACCCCGACATGGTTCCGGCGATGCGCCGGGTCAGCGCCATCGTCACCGACGAGGGCGGCATGACCTGCCACGCGGCCATTGTGAGCCGTGAACTCGGAACGCCCGCGGTCGTCGGGACCAAGAAGGCGACGAAGGTGCTCAAGGAAGGCCAGATCGTCACCGTCGACGGCGAGAAAGGTATCATCTACGAGGGAGCCGTCGCTGCCCCGGCAGCAGCGGCACCGGCAGCCGCCCCGGTGGCGGCAGCCGCCGCCCCGGTCATCACCGGCACGCTCGTCAAGGTGAACGTCTCCCTCCCGGAGGCCGCACAGCGCGCCGCGGCCACCGGCGCGGACGGCGTCGGTCTCCTGCGGATCGAACACCTCATCCTCGGCCTGAACAAGACCCCCGGCTGGTACATCAAGAACAACGCGGAGGAAGAGTTCATCGCCGAACTCTACAGCGGTATCAAGACGGTGCTCGACGCTTTCCCCGGAAAGCCCGTCTGGGTCAGGACGCTCGACGCCCCGACCGACGAGTTCCGCAACATGGAAGGCGGGGAGACCGAACCGATCGAGCACAACCCGATGCTCGGCTGGCGCGGCATCCGCCGTGACCTCCAGACCCCCGATCAGTTCCGCCTGCAGGTGGAAGCGTTCAAGCGGCTCTGGGCGGCGGGCTACGACAACCTCGGCGTGATGTTCCCGATGGTCAACCATCCGAACGAGTTCATCAGGGCCCGGGCGCTGATGAAGGAGTGGGGCGTCGATGTGGAGAACGCGACCCTCGGCGTCATGATCGAGGTACCGAGCAGCGCCATCCTGATCGAGGACTTCATCCGGGCCGGGATCCGGTTCGCCTCGTTCGGGACGAACGACCTCATCCAGTACACGCTCGCCATCGACCGGAACAACGAGTACGTCGCCGACATGTACCAGCCCAAGCACCCCGCCGTGCTCCGGCTGATCGACTACGCGATCAGCGTCTGCCGGGAGAACGGCGTCGAGTGCTCCATCTGCGGCCAGGCCGGCTCCGACCCCGCGATGGTCACGTGGCTCGTCGAGCACGGCATCTCCAGCGTCTCGGCGAACATCGATGCGGTTCCCCGCATACGTGAGGCCGTAGCGCGGAAAGAGCAGCAGATTCTCCTTGATGCGGCGAGAAGAAATGCGTGAAGTGGGTTGCCCTGAGGAAGACCTTTTCTCCTTCCTCTCGTCGAAGCGGCGGGAGGATCTCGGCTACCGGAATATCTTAAGTTCGATGTGCACCCCGCCCCACCCGATCGCGGCGCGGGTGCACGCTATGTTCCTTGAGACCAACCTCGGCGACCCCGGGCTCTTCCCGGGGACGGCAGCGCTCGAGGATCTCCTCATCCGGAGGCTCGGCGCCCTGATGCACCATCCGGACGCCGGAGGCTATGCAACGAGCGGCGGGACGGAATCGAACATCCAGGCGTTGCGGATTGCAAAGAAGTTAAAGCCGGTGAAGTCCCCGAACGTTGTCATCCCGGCGTCGGGCCATTTTTCGTTCACGAAGGCCTGCGACATCCTGGGGCTTGAGATGCGGACGGCGCCGCTGGATGCCGGGTTCCGGATGGACGCGGAGGCGGCCGACGGCCTCATCGACGACAACACGATCGCGATCGTCGGCGTCGTCGGGACGACGGAGTACGGCATGGTCGATCCGATCGGCCGGCTCTCGGAGATCGCCCTCGAACGCGGCGTCTTCCTCCACATCGACGCCGCGTTCGGCGGGATGGTCGTCCCTTTCCTCGACAACCCCGTCCCGTTCGACTTCAGCCTCCCCGGTGTCTCCTCCATCTCCGTCGACCCCCACAAGATGGGGATGAGCACCATCCCGGCGGGCTGCCTCCTCACCCGGAACCCGGAGTGGTTCGCGTGCCTCAATGTCGACACCCCCTACCTGACGGTGAAGAAGGAGTGCACCCTCGCCGGAACCCGGCCGGGAGCGTCGGTTGCCGCAGCGGTCGCCGTCCTCGAGTACCTGGGGAGGGACGGCATGCGGGCGGTGGTCGCCGGGTGCATGGAGAACTGCCGGAGGCTGATCGAGGGGATGGAGACGCTCGGCTATCCGCGGGCCGTGACCCCGGACGTCAACGTGGCGACGTTCTCATGCGGCCGCGCACCTCCCGGATGGCGGGTCTCGACAACCCGGAACGGGCATATGCGGATCGTCTGCATGCCCCACGTCACCCGCGACGTCATCGAGCGGTTCCTTGCAGATATGGGTGATATAGATGCTTGAACACCTGATTCATTCGCTGGAAACAGCCCCGATCATGAAGCGGGGCGAGTACAACTACTTCATCCACCCGATCACCGACGGGGTGCCGCTCCTTGAGCCCGCGCTCCTCCGCGAGATCGGGTGCGCCATGGTACGGATCCTCGACCTCAAAGACGTCGACAAGATCGTCGTCTGCGAGGCGATGGGCATCCACATCGGCGTCGCCTTCTCGATGATGACCGACATCCCCCTCGTGGTCGTCCGGAAACGCCCCTACGGCCTCCCCGGCGAGGTCGCGGTGCACCAGACCACCGGCTACTCGAAGGGCGAGCTCTACTTAAACGGCGTCGCCCCGGGCGACCGGGTTGTGATCATCGACGACGTCTGCAGCACCGGCGGCACGCTCCGCGCCCTCATCAGCGCGATTGAGAGCACAGGCGCCGAGATCGCCGACATCTGCGTCGTCATCTCCCGCGGCGACGAGGATATCGGCCGCCCGCTCAAGACCCTGGTGAAGATCGAGGTCTCCGAGACGCAGGTGCGTGTCGTTGATACCAGTCTCTGATCTCATCGATAGACTCCGCGAGCGCGGGGCACAGTCGGTCGCCCTCCAGTTCCCCGCCGGGCTCGCCCGGCAGGCGCCGGAAACGGCTGCGGCCCTCCGCGCTGCGGGGTTTGAGGTGATTGTCAGCGGCGACCCCTGCTATGGGGCCTGCGACCTCGCGCTCGACGCCCTCGCGCTTGCGGACGTCCTGGTGCACTTCGGCCACGCGCCGGTCGATGAGCGAACCGACGTCATCTACGAGCCCGTCCAATTCGACTTCGATGTGGCCGTGCTCGAGCGCGCCCTTCCTCTTCTCTCCGGCCGGCGCATCGGCCTCGTCACCACCGTCCAGCACGTCCACCTGCTCGACGCGATGGTAGCGTATCTCGCCGACCGCGGCATCGAGGCGGTCGTCGCCCCCGGCGACGGCCGGACGCCGATCCCGGGACAGGTGCTCGGGTGCAACTTCGCTGCCGCCCGGGCGACGGGAGCGGACGAGATCCTCTTCGTGGGGACGGGAGTCTTCCACCCCATCGGGATCCGGCTCGCGACCCGGGCCCGCGTCGTCGCGCTCGACCCCTACACCGGCGAGGCGCAGGAGGTGGATGCCGACCGCCTGGTCCGTCGCCGCGCCGCGGTGATGGAGAAGGCGCGGGACGCCGCAAACTACGGGATCCTCGTCAGCACGAAGAGCGGGCAGCAGCGGATGGCCCTCGCCCGGAGGCTCGCCGCCCTCTCCGATAAGGCGGTCCTGGTCGCGATGCGCGAGGTCTCGCCCGGCGAGATGCTCGACCTCGGCTTTGCGGCCTACGTGAACACCGCCTGCCCCCGGCTCGCCTACGATGACCAGGTCAGGTTCCCCGTCCCGGTGCTGACCCCGCCGGAGTTCGAGATCCTCTGCGGCGCACGGGACTGGGTCGATTATGCCATCGACGAGTACCTTGCGCCATGAACCTGCGGCAACTTGAGATGCGGCTTGAGCGCCTCGAAGGGTTCGAGCGGCCGACCGCCCGGCTTGAGCAGTACCAGACCCCGGCGCCGGTGGCGGCCCGGCTCCTCCACCATGCCGCGATGCAGGGGGCGATCGAAGGGCGGACGGTCGTTGATCTCGGGTGTGGGACGGGCATCCTCGCCTGCGGCGCAGCCCTCCTCGGCGCCTCCCGGGTGACCGGGCTTGACATCGACCCGGCGGCGATAGCCGTCGCCCGGCGGAACGCGGAGGCGTTCGGCGTCTCCGTCGAGTTCCTGATCGCCGACGTCCGCGACCCCGGCGTCGACTGGGGTGCGCTCTCCTGCGACACCGTCGTGATGAACCCGCCGTTTGGGGCGCAGAAGGCGCATGCCGACCGCCCGTTCATCGACCGTGCGCTCGAACTCGCGGGGGAGGTCTACGGCATCTTCAACGAGGGCTCGGCCCCGTTCGTCGCCGCATACACCGAGGGCCGTGCAACGATCGAGGAGGTTATCCGGTGTGCATTCCCGATGAAGCGGACGTTTGCGCACCACCGCAAAGACCGAGTCGATATCACGGTTGAAGTTATACATATAAGGCGGATCTGACAACCGTGACCGCTGATACGAAACCGGTCTGGGGGCTCTCCGCCGCCCACCTGGTGACCGACCTCTACTCGCCCGTCCTCCCTGCAATCCTGCCCCTCCTCATCGCGGAGCAGGGCTACTCGTTCCTCCTCGCGGGGCTGATCGTCACCGTCTACAACCTCACGTCGTCGTTCGTGCAGCCGCTCGTCGGCTGGGTCTTCGATACCCGGGGGTTTGCCGTCCACATCGGCACGAGCGTCGCCATAAGCGCAATATTCATCTCCATCGTCGGGCTGCTCGACAACTACTTCATCGTCCTCGCGTCCGTAGCCATCGCGGCGCTCGGGCACGCCTTCTTCCACCCGAGCGCGCTCGGCACCGTCAGCCGCCTGACCAGCGACGCAAAACGGGGTCGGATCACCTCCTACTTCGTCATCGGCGGCAACCTGGGCTACGCCATCGGCCCCATCTGTGCCGGTGTCGCCGTCGGCCTCATGGGCCTTGCGGGCCTCGTTGTCCTCGCCGTCCCCGGCCTCCTGGTGGCGGCGGCGCTCCGGCGCATCCTCCCCTCCCCCGACCGCAGGTCCGTTCCGGGACCGAGCGCCCCGGCCGCCAGCCCCTCCTACCGTGCGGTCACCCTCCTGGTCGCGGCCTCGGGCCTCCGGGCATGGGCGATCTTCGGCTCGGTCGCCTTCCTCCCTACCATCCTCACGATGCGGGGGTTCGACCTCGTGACCGCGAACATCCTGGTCTCGGCCACGCTCATCGCCGGAGTTGTGGGGCAGGTCGTCGGCGGCGCGCTCTCCGACCGCTACGGCCGCAAAGAGTACACGCTCGTCGGGCTCGTTGCCGCCATCCCGCCGTTCGTCGTATTCCTCACGACCGGGGGCATCCTCTCGCTCGTCGCGCTGCTGGCCTTCGGGTTCATCCTCTGGTCGACCTTCGCCGTCACCGTCGCCATGGCCCACGAGATCGCGCCAAAGAACGTCGGGCTCGTCTCCGGCCTGATGCTCGGGCTCGCGGTCGGCGTTGGCGGGATGGGGGTCTCGGTCACCGGCTGGATCGCCGATATGACGACGCTGACGCTCGGCCTCGCCACGATCCCGCTCGCGATCGTCCTCGCCGTGCCGCTCTTCCTCCTCGTCCCCTACCCCTGGAAGTCCTTCCTGCGGGGCCGGCTCCCCTCCCGGGGATGAACCGCCCCATCCCTTAAGTATCGGGAGTACCGATTCACCCCCGATGGTCACCCGGTTCCAGCGCTACCGGCAGATCGCCGATGTGCTGGTCAA
>JASUSO010000068.1 GCA_030446015.1 Methanobacteriota archaeon | reverse complement strand
CGACTGTCCGCTAGGACAGGAGTTCGAGAAACCCAAAGGGTTTCGAGGAGCGGAGCATGAGCACCGTTAAATGCGAAGATGCAAAGGGAATGAGAAACCGGAGAGAGACCGATGACTCGAACCAGGATCCATCTCGCGGGGCTCGCGCTCGCGGTCGCAGGCGCCTGCTTCCTCGCGTACCCCGCGATCCGACCCTACACCGACGAGACCACCCTCGCCGGCGCCGCGGCGTTCGCCTCCCCCGCCTGGGTCGTTGCGCACACGCTCGCCATGGTCGGGTTCATCCTCCTCGTGCTCGGGCTGCTCGGCCTCTACGGCATCCTTCGCGAGACGAAGGCCGAACAAGAGGCCATCGCGGCGCTCGTCCTGACCTGGGCCGGCGTCGGGCTCATCCTCCCCTACTACGGGGCCGAGACCTTCGGGCTCGCCGCCGTGGGCGAGGAAGCACTCCGGCAGAACAGCGTCGACCTCCTTCTTGCGCTCACGGACGCAATCCGGTTCGGGGAAGGCGCCTGGCTCTTTGGGGCCGGCCTCCTCGCCCTTGCCGCCGGCAGCATCCTCTTTGCAGCCGCGGTCTGGCGCTCGGGCACTCTCTCCCGGTGGAGCGGTATCCCCCTCGCGCTCGGCTTCGCCCTCTTCCTCCCGCAGTTCTTCGCGCCCCCGCCGGTCCGCATCGTCCACGGGCTGCTCGTCATGATCGGGTGCTGGCTCGTGACGTGGGGAATGGTGAACCGGAGCGGTGAAGGATCGGGATAAAAAAAGGTATGGCAGTCCTCACCGCCGCCGGAATGACCACGCCAGAGCCACAAGAAGCCCGGCGACGACCGGGAGCAGCACACCTGCCGGCGGCGCCGGCGTGGGGGCGGCAGCCTGCATCGCCGCCGCCAGGTCCTCCTCTGCGGTCGTCATGCCCGGCCAGGGGAGGCTGTAGTCCGGGTCGATCTCAAGCGAGCGGTTCAGCGCCGCTGCCGCCCCCGTGGCATTCCCGGCGGCAAGGAGGACCTCTCCCCGGATATGCCAGAGGTGGGCGCTCTCCGGCGCGAGGGCGAGCCCCCGGTCGACCGCCGACTCCGCACCGGCGAGGTCCCCGAGCCCTGCAAGCGCCAGCGCCTCGATGCCCCGGGCCGTGGCATTGTCGGGATCGACACGGAGCGCTGCCTCCACATCGGCGAGCGCGGCGGAGTAGTCCCCCATCGCGAGGTAGGCATAGCCACGGTTCATGTAGCGGACGGGTTTGGGGTCCAGCGCGATCGCCGTGCTCACCGCGGCCACGGCCTCGGGGTAGTGCCCGAGTTTACGCAGGGCGTAGCCCCGGATGCAGAGGAGGGAGACGTTGTCGGGCTCACCGGCCAGCCCCTCGCCGGTCGCGGTGAGGACCTCGTCCCAGTCCTCCTCTGCGACGGCGGCCGCGGCCCGGGTGCCGGGGTCGGCGGCGGCAAGGGAGGATGCAGGGAGAATGAGCAGGAGGAGAAAGAGAGCAATGCAGATCCGGGAAAGGCCAAAACGAGGGAGAGGGGGAGTCATTGAAGAGGTACAGGAGTATCTCCGGATTAAAGATTGCGAAACAGGAGATCACGCCAGCCTTCGGACCACCCTCGCCAGCCGGTGCATCCCTTCGACGATCTCCTCCTCGCCCGCCGCCGAGAAGTTCAGCCGGATCGTGTCCTCCCCGCCGCCGTCGACGTAGAACGGCACCCCGGGGAGGACCGCGACGCCCTCCCTGACACCCTCGCGGAAGACCTCCATCGACGAGACACCCTCCGGCAGGGTCGCCGTCATGAACATCCCGCCCTCGGGGTTGGTGTGGGTCACCTGCGGCATCAGGTCGTCGAGGAGTTCGCACATCAGCCGGCAGTTTGCGCCGTAGACCGCAGAGGCCCGGGCGACGTGGGCGTCGAGGTCGTGGGTCGCAAGGTAGCGGTGCAGGATCACCTGGCAGAGGAAGTTCGAGTGGAGGTCGGCCGCCTGCTTTGCGACGTTGAACTGCCCAAGAACCGGCGCCGGCGCATAGATCCAGCCGATCCGCATCCCCGGGGCGACGATCTTCGAAAACGACCCCGAGATCACCGTCTGATCCGGGAGGTAGCGCTTCACCGGCAGCCGCGGCTTCCCGTCGAAGAAGAGCTCCCCGAAGGCGTCGTCCTCGTAAAAGACCGTCTCCGTCCCCTCGAGGACCTCCGCAATCGCACGGCGCTTCTCCTGTGAGTAGGTCCTCCCCGAGGGGTTCTGCGAGTTCGGGATACCGTAGAAGAACTTCGGTGAGTGGTCACGGACGAGCGACGCGAACGCCGCAAGGTCCGGCCCGTCCTCCTCCAGGGGGACCGAATAAAAGTCCGGCTCGTAGAGGGAGAAGGCCTCGATCGCCCCGAGGTAGCCCGGCCGCTCCATCCCGACCGCGTCGCCGGGGTCGAGGAAGATCTTTGCGACCAGATCCAGGCACTGCTGCGAGCCGTTCACGATCTGGATCTCCTCAGCCGTCGCCGATAGACCGAGCCTTCGCCGGTAACGGTCGGCGATGAACTCCCGGAGCGGCAGGTAGCCGTCCGTCGTCGTGTACTGCAGCGCCGTCCGCCCCTCCTCGGCAAAGACCTCGCGGGCCGCCTCCCGGATCCCCTCGACGTCGATGTAGGCCGAGCCCGGCAGGCCGCCGGCAAACGAGATCACCCCGGGGGTGCCCGAGACCCGGAAGAGCTCGTCGAGGAACGACTCCGGGACCCGCCCCATCCGGGAAGAAAACCGGTACTCCATGTAACCAGTATTGGACGGCTCAAAAGAAAAGGTGCCGGGTTATCCCCGCGCTACTGCAGCATGATGTAGGCGACGACCGAGAGCAGGAACGCGAGCACCAGGATCATGAAACTGAGCGGTGCGATGAACGCGAGCATCGCGTTCACGGTGCTCGCGAGCTGCGAGACCCGCTGCGACCCGAAGACGACGATCCCCTCGCACGACGCCGTCGCCGACCCCACGCGGGCCGGCGCGAGATCGGCGATCGCTTCGCGGACCGCCTGCTCGATGTAGGGGACGATCTCCTCCGCCGGCACCGCGTAGCCGACCGGGTTCTTCCCGCTGATCGTGTTCACCGTGTGGGTATCGGTCGTCATGATCTCCGCCTCGTCGGCGTGGGCGAGCGCCACCGCACGCAGGTGCTCGCGGACGCCGAGAGCCACGTTGTTCCCGTCGATGAGGACGTAAGCCGTCCGCTTCCCCTCGACCTCCGTCACCAGCGCCTGCACCCCGAGCGACCCGAACCCCTGCTCGCGGGTGAACGGGACCCGGACGTGGGAGACACCGATCGCGAGGGGCGCAAGGGGCAGGTCCCGTGCGGCCCGGAACCCCTCGCGTGCGGCGGCGATGTACTCCGTCGCGATCCGCGTCGCCGGGAGGACCGGGGAGCCAACGCTCGTCATGCAGTTGTGAGCGTCGACGAACGCGACCTCCGAGAAGGCGCACCGCCCTTCGGCCATGATCGCCATCCCGATCGAGTAGTCGAGGTCCTCTGTGCGCTCCGGCGACCGGGTGCTCACCATCAGAAGGGCGTCCCCGAACCGCTGGCAGAGGATCGAGACCGAGCCCGACGCGACCCGGACGGGACGGCTCGCGACGGCGGAGAAGACGAGCCCCTCGCGGGACGCCTCGACGGCGCGGGCGATCTTTTGGATCTCGCTCTCCGAGACCAGGTTGAAGTCGTGGGTGGCGCAGCCGTGGGCGACCAGCGTCTCCTCGGGGAACGTGTCGTGGAGGATCCGGGGGAGGTTCCCGCCGCCGACGTCACCCATCGGGCCGGGGTGGACGTTCGGGACGGTGAGGAGGACGTCTTTCCCGGTGTCGCGGGAGAAGAAGAGCGAGACCTCCGGCACGTAGACCTCCTCGCCGATCTCGCGGAAGAAGTCTTCCATCTTCTTCGACCCGTCGGTCAGGTGCGCGATGAAGGTGTTGAGGAAGTTGAGCCCGCTGATCTGGAACGCCCGCTTCAGCGGCCGCTCGATCAGCCAGATCAAAAAGACGAAGACCAGCCCGAAGACCACCTGCAGGAGGAGGGCGTAGGGGACGAAATCGGGGGTGAAGAACCAGGCCCCGACCGCGATGGCGGCTGCGCTCTGGGTGAATGCGGGCAGCGCCATCCTGCTGAGCCGGTAGTCGGCCACGGCCGCGAGAACCAGCAGCCGGAGGCCGAGGACGAGGCCGAGCGCAATCGCATACAGCGCCGGAAAGAGCGAGCGGCCAAAGACGAGCGCCGGCGAGAGGCTCAGGATGACCGTAAGGACGGTGCAGGCCAGGGCAAGGAGAGCCGACCGGTTCCAGGTGATCTGCCGGTCGAAGACCCGGACGAGCGGGACGGTCAGCAGGAAGGCGACGAGTGCCGGGACCGAGAACCCGAGGGTACCGACCAGGAAATACCCGGTCCCGGGCCGGTAGGCAGCGACGTCGATGATGAGCCCGAGCACCACGATGATCGCGAGCGACCGCGGCCACGAGGGAGCGGAAAAGATATACCGGGTGAGCCGCTCGACGCGGACGTCGGGACCGGACTCCATCAGGCGCCTCCGGGAGTTCTCGGGCCGGAAACGGCGGCCGGCACGAGGACGCCGGCCATCAGCGCTGTATCGCCCATAACTTAGAGAGTACTTTCCCCGAGCTCACCAAAGACCTTCCGATATCGCCCGAGCATCCGCTCCCAGTCGGGGAGGTTCGTCTGGGTGCCCAACCGCTCGACGACGAAGGACGAGACCACCGCACCGACGCGGCAGCAGTCGAGCGGGGCGTAGCCCCTCCGGAACGCCGTGAGGAACCCGGCGCGGTAACCGTCGCCGGCGCCGGTGGGGTCAAGGGCCGTGACCCTGACGGCCGGGACGCGGTACTCCTCGCCGTCCATGCAGAGGATGCTCCCCTCCGCCCCCCGGGTCGTGACCGTCATCGGGATCGAGGCGATGAGCGCCTGCCGCTCGAGCCCCATCATCTCACACATCCGGTCCATCTCATGGTTGTTCGAGAAGAGGATATCGATGTTCGCAAGGATGATCTCGAGCTGGTCCGGCGTGTAGCGGAGGAGATCCTGCCCCGGGTCGAACGAAGCGAACTTGCTCTTCTGGGCCACCCGGACGTTGAAGTCGGGGTCGGCCGTCGCCATGTGGACGAAGTCGAGAGCGGGCGCCTCCGCATGGGGGAACGCGGTGGACGCGCCCCACTCAAAGAAGGTCTCCTGGTCGCCGTCGTCGTCCGTGAAGACGTACGCGGTTGCCGTCCGGGCGTCTTTGACCTGGATGAAGTCCTGCACGATCTCGAGATCGTGCAGCCACCGGTCGTAGTCGCTGCCCGGGAAGTCCCCGCCGACCGCGGAGACCAGCCGGCACCGCTCCCCGAGCATGGCAATCCCGACCGCGATGTTTGCCGCCCCGCCGCCGAAGTAGACCGCATGATCGGTGATGTAGGTCGAGTTGTGCCGCCCGGGGAGTTTGGGCACCCGGAAGAGGTGGTCGATGGCGGTATGTCCGACGACTGAGATCATAACTCCTGCACTTCCTGGACCTTCAGCGGCACGTCGTGGAGCGCCTTCCCGACGACCGACTTTGCTATCCGTGCCGCGTGCTCTTTGGACTCCGCACGGAAGACCTTCATCTGCAGCACGAGCCCGACGAGGGCGGTGCCGGCGACCACGAGCGCGGTGTTCAACTCCCCCTCGCAGAAGGGGCAGGCGATCATCCCCGCCTCGATCTCCACGAACTTCGCCGAGGGATTGAGCCGTTTCCCGGCCTCGCTGATCGCGATGCTCACGGCATCGTCCATAGACTTGACGTCTTTAATTATCCACGCTGATTCAAGCGTAACCAAATAATCCGACATTATTCTCTCCGAGAATGGTTGTCCTACCAGGCCTCGCGGTGCACGTGCTCCCCGACGGGCATCCGTTCCATGGGCTCAAGCGGCGGCCGCCCTTTCCCGATCGCGAGGAGCGCGACGGGACGGATATGCTGCGGAAGGCCGAGGACCTCGCGAACCTCGCTCTCCTCGAACGCCCCCGTCCAGCACGAATGCAGGTTCCGGGCATGGGCGGCGAGCATCATGTAGGTGCAGGCGATCGTCGCGTCCTCGAGCGCATAGAGGATCCCCCGCTCCCCGTAGTGCGACATCGACCGGACGTAGTTTGCACAGACCACGAAGACCGCCGGGGCCTCCCTGATGTGCACCTGCTCGAGGGCCGCCGCCGCGAGTTCCAGCCGGACGTCGTCGTCGGTGACGATGACGACGTCCCAGGCCTCGCGGTTGCCGGCGCTCGGCGCCGTACTTGCGCAGGCGAGGATGTAGTCGATATCCTCCGGATCGAGCGGCTCCCCGGAGTATTCCCGAACAGAAGACCGTGATTTGAGGAAACGGAGGAGATCAGAGGAGTTCATGCGCTTTGAGCGTCTCCCATGCGGTCTGGGCTGCGGTCGTGGCGGCGCTGACGGCCCTCCCTATCCGCTCCGACGCGGCGCCGAGCTCCATGCTCTCAGTCAGGCTGATCGCCTCGTTGAGGTGATCGATGGCCTTCTTAAAGTCGGAAAGTCCCGTATCTCCGTACGCAAAGTCGAGTTCCGAGCGGATCGACTCGAGCACCATCACAAGCATCCGTTTTCCGCCGGGCTTCTCCGCGAGCGGAAACTGGATCAGGGCTGTCGTCAGCTGTGACCCCACAATCAGCTCGGACTTCGCCCGTTCGGCAAACTGGTAGGTCCTGATGGCGGTTTTGAGATCCATACCACATACTGGAACTCTCAAGTATAAAAAGTATTGAAGGAGAAGAGAGAAACGGCTTATCTCGATTTCTGCTTTGTCCCGAGAGCCGAAACCTTCGCGCGGCGTATGCACCGGCGCACCCGGGCATCCATCGTCGGGCCGCTCGCTCCTCTGCTGCTCCCACCGCTGCCGCCGCGTCCGCCACGTCCGCCGCGCCCGCCCCGGCGCTGGTCCTGGCCTTCCCTGCTCTCCCGCTTCAGGATGGCCGCTGCCGCCTTGAACCGCTGGTTCGGGCCGGGTTTCTTCACTTCGCCTTCACTTGCAGGAACGAGACGAATCTGCCCCTTGACGCCCTTGACCTGGGCCCACTGAACACTGCCTGTCTTTCCCATGATAAAACTCCTTTATATTTATGCACCAATCCAGTGATAAAAGTAACCCGGCCGGGACGGACCCGGGCCGGGGATCAGGAGAGCAACCGCTGGAGCTCGCGCCGGAGGGTCTCGCTGACGACCTTCCCGTCGACGCTTCCGCGGAGTTCCTGCATGACGACGCCCATCAGGGGGCCGAACGCGCCCATACCCTTCTCCCGGGCGAACGCCTCGCGCTCGGCGACGATGCGGCGCACGATCGCCTCCACGTCCGCCTGTGAGACGGCGGGAGCCATCTTTGCGATGGCGGCATCCACCCGCTCTTCGGGAGTGCCGGCGCTTCCAGCGGTCCGCGCGAGTTCGGTGATGAGGTCGGGGATCGCCTCCTTCGCCGCCCGGCCGGCCTCGACCGCCGAGAGCAGGGCAAGCATCTCCTCCTCGCTCACCCGGGCGACCTCGACACCGTCGCGGGCGAGCTCCCGGCAGGTGGCAAGCAGCGTCCGTGCGGCAAGGGTTGGGCGGACACCGGCGGCGACCGCCTTCTCGAAGAGCGCCAGCCGCTCGGAGAACGCCACCTGCCGTGCCAGCCCTTCGTCGAGCCCGAACTCCCGGACGAACCGCTCCGCCCGGTCGGTGAGGAGTTCGGGGATCTCGATGCTCTCCCAGAGCGCCCCGTCGATCGTGACCGCACAGACGTCGGTCTCGGGATACATTCGGGCTGCTCCCGGGAGCGGGCGCATGTAGGCCGTGCTCCCTCCCTCAAGCATCTTCCGGGTCTCCTCGGGGACGCCCGAGAGGGCCATCTCGGCGCGGATCATCACCTGTTCGGCGGCACACCCGGCACGCTCCCGCCCGGCCGCGACGATGACGACCGCGTCATTCTCTCCGGCGCCGACGAACTCGCGCAGGCGCGCCACCTCTTCTGCGGTGACGCCGTAGGCGGGGAGCTCGTCGGTGTGGAAGATCCCGCCGACGCCGCACTTCTTCGCATAGTCCGACATCTCGCTCCCAAGACGCCTGCCGGGCTGGATCTCGCGCCCCACAAGCCCCGCAAACCCATAGAGCCGGACGGCGAGGACGGCCTTCGCCTTCTTCAGGATCGAGGACTTCGTATCGGCAAAGAGGGCGGTGACGTCGATGACGGTATGGTCGACCCGGGCGCCGCGCGCACGGAGCTCGTCGCGGATCGCAAGGAGGTTCGTCTGCCGCTCGACCTCGCGGCGGACCACCTCGGCGATCAGGTCGAGTTCCTGGACGCCCTTGATCTCCACCCGGGCGCCGTCGGCGATGGATACGTTGATGTCCTGCCGGATCGTCCCGAGCCCGCGCTTCACCCTCCCGGTCGAGCGGAGGATCATCCCGATATGCGCCGCGACCTCCTGGACGGCCTCGGGGGTGTGCATGCAGGGGGCGGTGGTGATCTCGACGAGCGGGATCCCCAGGCGGTCGAGGGAGAAGGTCTCGCCCTCCACCCGCTGCGCCGCCTCCTCCTCCAGGCAGATCGTCTCGACCCGGCAGCCGCCGGGAAGGGCGCCGGCGAGCGCGACGAGCGCCGTCCGCTGGAACCCGCTGGTGTTCGAGCCGTCGATGACGAGTTTTCGCATCGTGTGCACCTGCTCGACCGGGGTCATCCCGAGCATCTTTGCTATCGTGAGGCAGACCTCGAGCGCCTCGGGGTTCATCGGGGCCGGGGGCTCTTCGTCGTGCTCCACCAGGCAGACGGTGTCGTAGGTGTAGTAGCAGAACTTCCGGACGAGTTTCATCTCCTCGCGTGCCGCCCGGTCGATCTCACCGAGCTCGCTCTCCGTCGCCCGGAGGTAGCGGTGGAACTCCCCGGTCCGCTCGGCGATGTCCCGGAGGCAGGTCGGGCACCGGCAGAAGAGTTTCTCGGCGGTGTCGAGCTGCTGGTGGATCTCGATCCCGGCCTTGAGGCCGAGTTTCGCGTAGTCCGTCATAGGACCGACCTCCGCCGGATCTCGCCGGCAAGATCGGTCTGCATCAGCGCCCGCGCCCGTTCGGGATCGGGCTCGTTCCCGAGCACCCACATCAGTTTGACGAGCGCCGCTTCAGGCAGCATATCCTCGCCCTCGACGACGCCGGCAGCAAGGAGGTCTCTTCCGGTGTTGTAGACCCGGTCGCAGACCCGGCCGTGGAGGCACTGCGACGTCATGACGACCATCGTCCCGTCCTCGACCATCTCCCGGATCTTTGGGATCCACGCCGTCGCCACGTGCCCGAGCCCCGTCCCGGATATGACCAGGCCCCGGTAGCCATCGAAGGCGTCGAGGACGCTTGCGGGCATCCCGGGGTAGAAGTGGAGGAGAGCGCACCGCTCCTCGAGCGTATCGTGGAGTTCGGGCTCCTCTGCGCCCCGGCGGACCGCCTCGTCCGAGAGGGTGACGGAGAGGGAGGGGTAGTCGACGTAGCCGAGCGGCTCCATCCCGATGCTCTGGAAGGCGTCGCGCCGGGAGGTGTGCATCTTGCGGACCCGCGTCGCCCGGTGGATGGCGCAGCGGTCGTCGTTCGTCGTCGCGTGCATCACGACCGCCACCTCGCCGAGGTCGCCGGCGGCGACCGCAGCGCTGCAGAGGGCGTTCATGGCGTTGTCGGAGCTCGGGCGGTCGGCGGACCGCTGCGACCCGACGAAGACGACCGGCACCGGGGTCTTTAACATGAACCTGACCGCCGCGGCCGAGTAGGCCATCGTGTCGGTGCCGTGGGTGACGATCACCCCGGCGACGCCGGCCCGGATCTCGTCGTAGACCGCTCGCGCAAGCTCCCGCCAGAGCGCCGGCTGCATATTCTCGGAGAGGATGCTTGCGATCTGGCGGTCGCGGTAGCGGGCGATATCCCCGAGTTCCGGGATCGCCCGGAGGATGTCGCTTGCCGAGAACTGGCTCATCACCGCGCCGGTCCGGTAGTCCACCCTGCTCGCGATCGTCCCGCCGGTGGAGAGGATGGCGAGTTCCGGGAGGTCGGGGTTCTGGACGACGACGCCCGCGCCTGCCGGCTGCTGCCGGGCCGGGCGCTCGATGAACTCAAGTTTCTCAAGCGACGTCCCGATGTTGTAGCCGCTCTCCAGTTTGACGACGGCCATCCCGTCCCGTTCGGTGATGTAGGTCCCGGTGAGCGCGGTTCCGCCGTTTGCGTACCGCACCTGGTCACCGGTCTCGAATCTCTCCATTATGCTGCAAACCTCCGTGCTTCAAGGATAAGGTTGTTGAATGCGTTCGATAGTGCCGATCCCGTCTCCTCCGCCCACGCCGCATCGCGGGCGAGGAGTTCTCGCTGCTCGCCGATCTGGGCCTCGACCGCCGCGGGCGCCGGGCCGCCGACGATCTTCCGCACGGCGACGGCATGGCGGGGGTCGAGGACGGCGTCGATCTTCTCCTGTGTCAGCCCGAGTTCAACGACCGAGAGGTCGGCCGCTTCGCGGGCGGCGCCCTCGAGCGTCGCGAGGTCGAGCGACCCGTGCCTGACCGCCCGCCCGACGATCCGGTGGGCGGTCCGGAAGGGGAGCCCGTACTCCCGGACGAGGACGTCGGCGAGTTCCGTCGCGGTGGAGAAGCCCCTCCCCGCCTCGGCGGCCATCCGCTCCGTATCGAACTCGGCAGACCCGACCATCCCGGAAAGAAGCGGGATGCTCTGCCGGGCGGCCTCGACCCCGCGCCAGAGGTGCGGGGTCAGCTCCTGGAGGTCGCGGTTGTAACTCATGGGGAGGCCTTTGACGATCGTGATCGCCGCGGCGAGTTCCCCGGCGGCCGACCCGGCCTTTGCCCGCATGATCTCCGCCACATCCGGGTTCTTCTTCTGGGGCATGATCGAGGAGGAGGAGCAGTAGGCGTCGTCGAGCCGGACGAACCCGACGAACGAGGTGCTCCAGAGGACGAGCTCCTCGCAGAGGCGGCTCGCCGTCGTCATGCAGATCGAGGCGTCGGCGAGCACCTCGACGGCAAAGTCCCGGGCGGCGACCGCGTCCATGCTGTTTGGCGCCGGGCGGGCAAAGCCGAGGAGCCGTGCGGTGTAGTCGCGGTCGAGGGGGAAGCCGGTCGAGGCGAACGCCGCAGAACCGAGCGGCGAGACGTCCACCCGGGCATACGCTTCGCGCAGCCGGGCGGTATCGCGGGAGAAGGCCTGCTCGTAGGCGAGGAGGTAGTGGGCCAGCGTCGTGGGCTGGGCGTGCTGGAGGTGGGTGAAGCCCGGCATCACCGTCTCCGTGTGGGCGGCGGCGACGTCGAGCAGGGTCGCCCTGAGATCGGCAAGCGACCGGGCGAGCGCGAGGATCTCCTCTTTGAGCCGGATCCGGATGCAGGTCGCGACCTCGTCGTTGCGCGATCTGCCCATGTGGAGACGGCCGCCGAAGTCCTCGCCCACCCGGTCGATGAGGTAGGCCTCCTTGCCCGCGTGGATATCCTCGAACCGCTCGTCGAACGCCTCCTCCGGGAGACCGTGGTCGTAGAGGTCGAGAAGCGCCGCCATCAGCGCACGTGCCGGGGCCTCGTCGATGATCCCCTGCCGCGAGAGGCCGAGGAGGTGCGCCATATCGACGAGGAGGTCCGCTCTTGCGATCCACCGGTCGGCCTCCATCGATGCAAGAAAGTGCTCGATGTCGCCCGACCGCTCGCCGGCAAGACGGCCCTGCCGAATCTGATCCG